>CALGGD010000219.1 GCA_937916185.1 uncultured Oxalobacter sp.
AAAGGGCCAAATCAGGGGTTGACCGGTCAGGTATTGCCAGATGGTGATGAAAAATCACTTTTTCTTTGGCAGACCGCAGGTCGCCTTGACACTGTTTCCCGGATGTGTTTGCCAATAACAGCCTGTCCCAATAATGAGGTCGATGGCCATTTTTTCATGTCTTCCTTTTTTGTAGGAAAAGAAAACCATCTGATTGCTTCATCATACAAAAAGGCACCGTTGTTGAGCGGTGCCTTTTTGCGAAGCGAAAAAATGTAAATTACTTAGGCTGAGATCCCGGTCCCTGTTGTGGACCACCCTGATAGCCTTGATGCCCTGGAGCCTGCTGAGGACCTTGAGGACCGCCTTGATAACCCTGGTGTCCTGGATCTTGTTGTGGCCCTCGGGCATCAGGCCCCTGCTGAGGGGCTTTTGCTCCTGGTCCCTGTTTAGGGGCTTTGGCGGCGGCATGTGGCCGTCTCTTTGGGGCTTTCTTGGCTGGCGGTTTTGCAAAGGCGGTTGCGGCGAAAGCCAGGAGTGCTGCGGCAAGAAGAGTTCTTTTCATGATAAATCCCTGATTGAACATAAGGTTGGCAAGATTGCCTTCACTTACCCGTGAATGCCTTGGGTAAGCTTCTGTAAAGTATATACACGGATTGGTCTGTAAATCACTTGTTTTTACAGGAGGAAAGACGAAAAAGAGACAGAAGAGAACAATCCAGCTGGCTGAGGTTCTTGTCAAAGTGTCAATGGCGGGAAGTTCCCTGTTTTTAAAAGGAAAGTTTTTAGGATATCTGGATAAACGGAGTACAATAATAAATTTTTGAAATCCCTTTCAGAAGGGTGTGTGGCAGGCAACGGGCAACGTTTGGCGACTGATGGATATCGACTTGGATATAGACTGGGGATTGGTGCTGGGGGAATTGACCTACAATCCCAAGTCCCCGATGATTTTCAGCAGTGGTCTGTTCCTGTGGCTGTTTGCCATTTTCTCGCTGATTTATTTCTGCCTGAAGCGGACGGATACCATCCGTATCCTGTTTGTCACGCTGTTTTCCTATTATTTCTATTACAAGAGCAGTGGCGTTTATGTTGCGTTGCTGTTTGTGGTTTCGCTGTCTGACTTCCTGATTGGCAGGGCAATCTACAATCGGCAGACAGCAGGAGGCAGTTGGGACAAGGATGCCAATAAAGGGCAGCAGCGGCTGTTGCTGTGCTGCTGCCTGCTGGTCAATCTGGGGCTGCTGGCTTATTTCAAATATACGAACTTCTTTTATGAGGTGTTCTGCCCGTTATGGAATGGCAGGTTTGAACCGCTGGATATTTTCCTGCCGGTGGGCATCAGTTTCTTCACGTTCCAGTCCATCAGCTATGTGGTCAGTATCTACCGGGGGCAGTTGAAGCCGCTGGACAGTCTGCTGGACTATGCGTTTTATGTCAGTTTCTTCCCTCAGCTGGTGGCTGGCCCGATTGTGGATGCACGGGATTTTGTGCCGCAGATCCATAAGCCGCTCACCGTTACGGATGAGATGTTCGGCAGGGGGGTGTTCCTGATTGTTGCCGGGCTTTTCAAAAAGGCGGTGATCAGTGATTACATCAGTGTGAATTTTGTCGAGCGCATCTTTGATGACCCGACGCTGTATTCCGGGATTGAGAACCTGCTGGGGCTGTATGGGTATGCGCTCCAGATTTACTGCGATTTCTCGGGCTATTCTGATATGGCGATCGGGATTGCGCTGCTGTTGGGTTTCAAGTTTCCGGACAATTTCAATTCACCGTATAAAAGTACTTCTGTCACGGATTTCTGGCGGCGGTGGCATATCAGCCTGTCGCATTGGCTGCGGGACCATCTCTATATTTCGCTGGGCGGTAACCGGCATGGCAAGGTCAGGACGTATTTCAACCTGTTCATGACGATGCTGCTGGGTGGTTTCTGGCATGGCGCCAGCTGGAACTTCATCGTCTGGGGGGCTTTGCATGGGGCTGCCTTAGGGGTTCATAAGGCTTTCCGTAGTATCTGTGGGATTGACCCGAAGCAGCAGGCAAAAGGCATTGTCGGTTTCTTTGCCCGGTTGCTGACGTTCCATTTTGTGGTGTTCTGTTGGATTTTCTTCCGCAATACGTCTTTCGAGCATTCGTGGCAGATGATTATAAAGATTGGCACGGAGTTCAATGCGGAACTCCTGCCACAGATCTGGGATGGCTATACATTGGTCATGTGCATGATTATTGTGGGATTTGTCCTGCATTTCCTGCCAGACCGTGCCACTGAGCTTTGCCAGAAGGCAGTGACGAAATTGCCGTTGGTCTTGAAGGCGGTGCTGGTCACAGCAGTCATTTATTTAATCATCCAGGTGAAGAGCAGCGATATCCAGCCCTTCATCTATTTCCAGTTCTAGCGGGGGAAGAAGCGTATGAGAAACAGAATCTTCCACGCTTTCCTGCTGACGGTGATGGTCATCGCCATGCTGTATGGGTTGAGCTGGCTGCCTGAAATGGAAATCATGGATGTGAAGACGAAGCCGGTTGACCTGCTGGCGGATATCCGTCCAGGCAAGGGCGGGGATGAAGCGGCAGAAGAAGCTGAGACGCAGGTTGCGGTTGTCCAGGAGGAGGCAGGCGGTCTGCGCAATTATGACCTGCCGATGCAGGGCGGTCTGATGCCGATTGAAGATTATTCGTGGAACAAGGGCAATCCCGACCTTTATGTCGGTCATGGCATGAGCTTTTTCTATGAAGCGTTGGATAAGGGGCAGACATTGGGGCGTCCTGTCCGGGTGGCTTATTTCGGGGATTCGTTTATTGAGGGGGATATCATCACCCAGGACCTGCGGGCGATGCTCCAGTCCCGGTTTGGTGGTTCAGGGGTCGGTTTTGTGGATATCGCTTCACCGACAGCAGGATTCCGTGTTTCTGTCCGGGCCACTTCCAAGGGCTGGGCATCTTTTGCTGTGACGGACAAGTCTGGATTTGATGCAAGCCGCCAAGGTATCAATGAGCGTTATTTTGTGCCTCGTGGGAATGGACAGCTGACATTGGAAGGCAATGGTGCGATGAAGGCGATGTATCAGGATGCTTGGGAAGTCACAACGCTGTATTTCCGCTCACCGAACCGTGCGGTTGTCACAGGGCGTCTTGATGATGGCGCAGAGCAGACGTTTACCATCGGCGGGTCTTCAGAAATTCAGCAGGTTCAGATGGCAGGCAGGGCGGAAAAGGCGTTCTGGTCAGTGCCTGATGGTGCCGGGGTTTTCTTCGGGGTTGCTCTGGAATCCCCACAGGGCATCACAGTGGACAATTTCTCGATGCGTGGCAACAGTGGGATGACGTTGTCGAAAGTACCGGAGCATACGCTGATGCAGTTTGCCGCCATCAGGCCTTATGACCTGATTGTCCTGCAGTTCGGGCTGAATGTTGCGAACAACAAGCAGACGGATTATTCCGGCTATGAGAAGGAGATGGAAAATGTCATCCGGAAACTGGCAAAAGCGTTCCCGAAGACATCTATCCTGATTGTCGGGGTCGGCGACCGGGGCGAACGCAGGAATGGCGGCATTGTCACCATGGGTGGCATCAAATCATTGGGACGTTATCAGCAGCAGATGGCATTCAAGACAGGCTGCGCATTCTGGAACCTGTATCAGGGGATGGGCGGACCAGGCAGCATCGTGAAGATGGCGGATGCCAAGCCGGCGATGGCAAACAAGGATTACACCCATATCAACTCGAAAGGTGGACAGTTTGTCGCGCAGCGGCTCTTTGATGCGTTGATGCATGGATATGACGAAAGGAAGGGAAAGAATAAATGAGGGTATTCAAGTCGTGGAAACTGGCAGGGACGTTGGCATTGGTTGGGGCATTTCTGGCGGGATGCACTTCAACCAGGCCACCGAAGCCGGTTCCCAAGCCACCAGAGGATATGACACCTGAACAGCGGCTGATCAACATGGGGTTCAAGAATACCCGTAAGAACAGGATTTACAATGCCCAGAGCCTGAACGGTTTTTTCCAGAAGATTGATGACCGTGCGAACAGGCAGGTCCGTATCGTCCAGATTGGTGATTCGCATGTCCGTGGGCATATGTTCCCGGCTGCCTTGCGCCAGAAACTTGCCGCAAGATGGGGAAGCCATGCCATGGTTGACAAGACCATCAATTACCATACCACGGCAATAGCGGAGGAAACCGGTGAAAATGGTTTTATTTTCCATGCAAAGGGTAAGAACGGCTGCACAATCGCCTATTACCTGAACGAAAACCGGTTGGATGAACTTGCCCGGCTCCAGCCAGACCTGATTATTGTGTCAGTGGGAACCAATGAAAGCCATGCCAAATTCGATCCAGTGACTTACTGGGAGAAACTGGATACGTTCATTGCAGGGATGCGGTCACGGCTTGCCGCAGAGGGGAGGGATGTCGCTTTCCTGTTGACGACACCGCCATGCAGTCATATCTCGAAGACGGAAACCGTGGAATATGTCGATGACGAAGGCAAAGTCCGGATAGACAGTGTCAAGACAAAAGTGCCGAATCCGGTGGCGGCGGATGTCGCTTCGTTCCAGGCTTGGTATGGCGACAGGAACAACATTGCTGTCTGGAACCTGTATAAAACGGTCGGCGGGAAAGAGAGCGCCTGCAATAACTGGTGGAACGGTGGTTTTATGGCAAAAGATGGTATCCATTACACAAAAACGGCCTATACCCTTCAGGCAGAACTGCTGGGACAGGCTATCTTGGATGCTTATGACCGTTACCGGAGGGCAAAAGTCCGGTACCGGTAAAGCTGTTGCCGGTTCATCGGGGACACCAGGGACTCAAGGCAAGGGTTCCTGGTGTTTTTTTACGGAACAGAGCCTTTGTAAGGCCATGCTGTTGTATTTTTGTCGTGAATTGATGTGAAAGGCGTGATTTCCGTTGAGATTGTTGACGGGATGTTGGCATAAGGTCATAATTTCAATTCTCCGCTTACGAAACAGCCACAACGCGCTGTTGAGGCGTGA
>CALGGD010000220.1 GCA_937916185.1 uncultured Oxalobacter sp.
TCTGAGGACCCCGCCATATGAGGAAAAGGACGTTATCCATATTCTGAAGTATTACGCTCAGTATGAAGATATTCCCAAATTCTATACATTTGATGCTGTGGACAAGAGCAAACTGGATGTTGCGGCGATTGCAAAGCATATCTGGGATGAAGATATGGGACCGAGGAAGAAGGCTGAATATGTGGATGCCCTTTGGGAGGATGCGGATGACAATATGCTGCGGCTGTTCTTCGGAAGAAAGGTTTATTTCTGGAAGCAGCTGGATATTGTGTATTTCCTGCGCAATGATGCGTCGGATATCGCATGGCATACCCGGTCGCTGTACTGGCAAGCAAATGCCAAGGAACCGATTGTCAAGTGCCGTCTTTCCCAAGTGGGAGAAGGGCTTCAGGTGATGGTGTATATGCCAGACCGCCCTGACCTGTTCGCTTTGATATGCAGTTATTTTGACCGGAAGAACTATGCCATCCTGGATGCAAAGATCCATACGACCAAGCAGCAATATGCGCTGGATTCGTTTATCGTGACCCGTCAGGGTTTTGAGAAGAATTACCGGGACATCACCTCGCAGGTGGAGCATGACCTGACAGAAATCCTGAAATCTTCCGGTCCCCTGCCAGAACCTTCACAACCGAAGCTGTCTCGGAAATCGCGGATTTTCCCGGTCACCCCTTCGATTGACCTGCGTCCGGATGCCGGTGGCAGGTTTGTACTGAGCATCACCGGCAATGACTACCGGGGTCTGCTGTATGCGATTGCCTTGGTTTTCAGCCGTCACCGGATCAACCTGCATACGGCGAAGATCATGACGCTGGGTGAACGCATCGAGGACGTTTTCCTGATTGACGGAGAAACTCTCCAGCAGCCTCGCCTGCAGATTCAGTTTGAGCGGGACATGATTGATGTGCTGAGAATCCATGCCGGGTGACTTCATGTTTTTTTATAGGTATTTTGATGAGTGAACCTGTCCGATTGTCGAAACGTATGTCTGAACTGGGGCTTTGTTCCCGCCGGGAGGCGGATGCCTGGATTGAGCGTGGCTGGGTCCGTGTGGATGGCGAGGTGGTTTCCCAGCTGGGCAGCAAGGTCCTGCCGCACCAGAAAA
>CALGGD010000221.1 GCA_937916185.1 uncultured Oxalobacter sp.
GAGTGTGTATGCCCGTTATACCCGCCGTGGCGGTATCGATATCAATCCCTGGCGTACCAATTTCTCAACCCGTCATCATCCACAGGTTGCGCGTACGGCGCGTCAGTGAACGGCAGGAAGGAGAAAACCGATGACAACCTCCCTTTCACACATCCTGCCATTGGAGAATATTGTCCTGGATATGGCTGTCCAGGACAAGCAGGGCCTGTTCCAGCAGCTGGGACGGCTTTTTGGTCACAGCGACCATGTTGATGCGGATACCGTGACAGCGGCGATTATGGAGCGCGAGGCGGCGGGATCCACCGGACTGGGCTGCGGGGTGGCGGTCCCCCATGGACGGATTCCGGCACTGACAGGTGCTTCGGCGGCATTCGTCAGATTGGCTGAGCCGATTCCTTTCGATTCACCGGATGGCAAGCCTGTCCGGCTGGTGATTGCATTGCTGATGTCCCAGAATGAAGATGACCTGCATCTGGAACTTCTCTCGGAGGTCGCTTCCCGTTTTTCAGATGAGGGTTTCCGGCAGCAGGTACTTGAGGAAAAAGACAGGGAAGCGGTGAAACGGCTGTTTGCTGGATAATGCTGACGCTCTGTCAGTAAGATAAAGTTTTTCTTCACTTTTTATCGACAGCAAATGGACAAGGCGGAGCGTCCTTGTTACAGTCTGATGGACTTTCTTGGAAAAACAGTGAGTCTGTTCCTGATGGTGTTCTGTCCAAGGAGGCGGTTTCTATAACAGTCATTGATACAGGATGGGAGGTCTTATGAAAAACGGACTGATGAAAAAGCTGCTGTCTTTTGCCGCCATGGTGTTTCTCTCGGTGTTGATGGCTTTGCCATCGCATGCTGCGGATTTCTCGGCAGCCCAAATGAAGAAAATGGGCACCTTCCTGTCGAACTTCACGGAAGTCGGCATGAGGGATTTCACGGCGGAAGAAGTGCTTGATCCCAAAAACCCTGCTGAGATGGTCCGTTTCTGTATCTGGCATCATTGGCTGAACACTCACCATCGGACTATCAAGCCCAGCAACACCCGGCAGCATGGTGACGCGATGATTGATGGCGTTTATATAAAAGAAAGCCTGAAACGTTATTTCGATTATGACCTGAAGGAACCGTTGCCAAGCGTTGTGGATCCTGATGATCCTCAGGGAAATTCATACTATTCAGATGGTGTCCGCTATTATTTCTATAATTCTTATGGACCTGGTGGTGACCCAGCTTATTATGCACAGGTCACAAAGGCTGTCAGGTTGCCAGACGGCAATATCCAGATGACAGGGCATCTCTATAATGCTGAAGAACCTTCGGATATCCTCGGGTCGTTCACTGCGCTTGCCAAGCCGCATACCTGGAAAGGCAAGGCGACCTGGGCAATCATCAGTATGAAAACCCGTTACCGGTGACAGCGGAACCTGCGTCTCCAGATACTGGATGCCAGATGAAAGATTGATAGGAAAACACCTTGGCTAATGAAACATCCCTTTCCATCCAGCGGCTGTATGCCAGCAACCGTGACCAGCTTCAGCTGACCTGGTTTGCAGGGTTGGATGGCGGCAATAAACAGATTACGGCAACGACATCATCCGCTGCGGATCTGGTCGGTCATTTCAATATGATCCATCCGATGCGTGTCCATGTGCTGGGTGTCCGTGAGATTGAATATTATGAACGGCTTGATCCCGTCCAGCAGGCGGTGTTGGTCCAGGAAATCTCAGATGGCAATCCCCCTGCATTGATTATTGCCAGGGGATTGGATGTGCCTGCGAACATCCGCAATATCTGCAACAATGAAGATATCCCGCTGTTCACTACGCCCTTGACTGCTGCGGAAGTCATCGACTTCCTGCGGGTGTATCTGGCGAAGCAGTTCGCGCCTTCCATCACCATGCATGGCGTGTTCATGGATGTCTTGGGTGTCGGTGTGCTGGTCACCGGTGAATCTGGATTGGGCAAGAGTGAGTTGGGGTTGGAACTGATTTCCCGTAACCATGGCCTGGTTGCTGATGATGCGGTGGAATTTTCCAGGACTGCGCCGAATATCGTCGAGGGGCGGGCACCTGAACTGCTGCAGAACCTGATGGAAGTCAGGGGGCTTGGGCTCCTTGATATCCGTGCCATTTTCGGTGAGGCTGCCGTCCGCCGGAAAATGCGGCTGAACCTGATTGTCCATCTTGTCCGAAGCAATATCGGTGAAGATGATATGGACCGTTTCCCGCTGGGTATGCAGACAGAGGATGTGTTGGGACTGCCTATCCGGAAGGTGACGATTCCCATCGCTGTTGGGCGCAATATTGCGGTTCTGGTGGAAGCGGCGGTCCGTAACACCATCATGCTGCTTC
>CALGGD010000222.1 GCA_937916185.1 uncultured Oxalobacter sp.
AAGCCTGTTTGGAGATGAGGAGACGGTGCAGGCCGCAGTCGAATATGCCGATGTACCTGCCTGGGGCAACAAACAGCGGCTTCAGGAAGAAAAGGCGGTGCTGGGGTTCTGTCTGACGGGGCATTTCTTTGATTCTTATGCAGATGAAGCGAAGCATTATGCCCGTTCCCGTCTGAATGCACTCAAGAGTTCCCGGGATTCGCAGTGGCTTGCCGGGGTTGTGGCAGGTTCACGCATCCAGCAGACGCAGCGAGGCAGGTTGATGGTTGTCACCCTGGATGATGGTACCGCCAAAATCGAGGTCTCCCTGTTTGATGAGATAATCGAGGAACGCCGCCAGGTTATTGTGCAGGATGAATTCCTGATGGTGTTTGGCCGGGTTTCTGAGGACAGGTTCTCAGGCGGATTGCGGGTCACTGCCGAGGAAGTCCTCAACCTTGAGGAAGCCAGATGCCATTTCGGGGATCATATCCATTTTTCCCTGCCTGAGAAATATCCTGTCGGGTCTATCAAGGAACTGTTCACGCCTTACCTTGGTAAAGAAGGGTTGGCAGTCAAGGCTGATTACACCACCAGTCAGGGACAGTGTCAGATTGCTTTCAGTGATGCATGGCGGATCAGACCGACAGATGAATGCCTGAAAGCATTCAAGGGCGTGTTCCCGGATACAGAAATCAAATACCATTGATATCGGAATAAGCCAGAGATGGAAAAGGTGCCTTCACGGATTCTTGTTGTTTCACCGAACTGGATCGGTGACGCCATCATGGCGCAGCCATTGCTCCAGCGGCTTAAGCAGCGTTGGCCTGATGCCGGGATTGATGTGCTGGCACCGGCTTGGGCAGCGCCTGTCTGGCAGGCGATGAAAGAAGTCCATGCCGTCATTCCGACCCCATTCAAGCATGGCAAGCTGCAGTTTGGTGAACGCTGGAAAATGGCGAAGATGCTCAAGAAGAATGGCTATGACCAGGCATATGTCCTGCCCAATACCATAAAATATGCATTGATTCCATGGATGGCAGGTATCCCGGAACGTATCGGCTATCTGGGCGAGAAGCGGTATGGCCTGCTCAATGTCATCCATCACGATGACAAGGCACATCCGCGTCCGATGATTCCTTTCTATGCTGCACTGGCGGAAGCGCCATCGGAAACAGTCGGCAGCAAGGAGGACTATCCTGTCCCTTCCATGTTCAGCTCAGATGAGGATGTCAGTCAGACCTTTGAGAAACTAGGGTTGGAGAAAGGTCGCCGTCTCATCGCCTTTGCGCCAGGTGCAGAATTCGGTCCTGCCAAGCGCTGGCCTGATGGCAAGTTTGCGGAACTTGCCAAACAGATACTTGCCGCTTATCCGGATGTCCAGATTGTCTTGATGGGGTCTGGCAATGACAAGGCTGTCTGCGATCCCATCAAGGCGGCAGTGCCAGAAGTCATCAATCTGGCAGGCAAGACTTCCCTGAAAGAGGCGATTGCTGTCATCTCGCAGATCACCCTGATGGTCACCAATGATTCAGGATTGATGCATATCGCCTCGGCATTCGAGAAGCCGGTTGTTGCCATCTATGGATCAACCGACTATCTCCATACCCCGCCTTTCTCAAAATACTCTGAAATCATCTCCCTTGACCTGCCCTGTGCGCCATGCCAGAAGCGTGAATGCCCATTGGGGCACCACAACTGCATGAAGCTGCTCAATCCAGACAGGGTTTTTCCTGCTGTGGCGAAGTATCTTTAAGTTTTCCTTCCTGATAAACGATAATTGTCTGTCAATCTTGACTGGAGGCTGCTGATGTGCCAATTCACACGGCATATCGAAGGAATTTTAGCCTTGCCATTCGGATAGTGCCTTGACGCGGTCAATATCCTGTCAGTTATCAACCGTGAACATCGGTTCTGCTGGGATTCAAGGTTGTGGGCATAAATCTGGGTCGTGGCCAAGTTCTCGTGCCCCAGCAGCTTTTGTATGGCAATCAGGCTCGCGCCTTCGTCGAGCAGGTGGGTCGCAAAGGTGTGGCGCAGCACATGCGGGCTCTTCTGCTTCAAGGTGGTCACGCCTTCGAGCATACGATGCACCTTATTATATACATAGGTGGGCTTCATCTCCTCTCCCCTGTCGTTCAGCAAGAGTCGGTCGGCCTTGGTCTCGAAGGTCGCGTCGCGCAAGTCCTGATATTGGCCAATCATTTGGATCATCTCCCTTGACAACGGCACAAAACGGTCTTTATTGCGTTTGCCGTGAATTTTCAGCACCATGCCTGCACTATCGACGTCGCCGTCCTTCAACCCGCGCAGCTCGGCCTGACGCATCCCCGTCTGGTAGAGCAGCTCGAAGAGCAGGTGGTCGCGCATGGTGGCAAAATCGGCGTCTCCGTCGAACGACACCTTATTAATATCGGTCTCGGTGACGAACTTGACCAAGGTCGTGGGCTGTTTGAGTGCCTTGATGCCCGTCATGGGCGACTTGTCTATGAGGTTCTCGCGAAGGCAGTATTTGTAGAAGGTCCTCAGCGTCGACATCTTTCGGTTGATGGTGCGGTTCTCGAAATCATCCTCTTTCAGGCGGACGATGAACGACTTCACCTGCGTCGTCGTCACATGGGCGAGGTCGTCGGTGCCGTATTCATCCATCAGATAGCCAACGAATTGATCCATGTCGCGACGGTAAGCCTTCACGGTCAACGGAGAGAAACGCCTCTCGGCTTCGAGGTAGGATATGAACTGGTCAATAAGCATAACAAAAACTTCGCCGTAAAATTAGTAATAAATTACCAATCCACGGCGAAGTTTGCCTAAAAAAATTATTTTCCTAAGCGGGCGAATTACATGTTCTGCTCGGCTTCACGGAGTTTCTGCACATAGATGGCCTTCATCAGCTGTGCACGCTTGATGACTGAGGGCTTGGTGAATTGTTGGCGTTTGCGCAATTCCTTCACGACGCCGGTCTTTTCGTACTTTCTCTTGTAGCGCTTCAAAGCTCTGTCGATGCTTTCGCCTTCTTTAACAGGAACAATAATCATTTTAAAACACTTCCTTCTTTTAAATTGTTAATACTATGGTTGATTTTGAGGCTGCAAAAGTACAACTTTTTCTTTTTCCGCAAAACAAAATCGT
>CALGGD010000223.1 GCA_937916185.1 uncultured Oxalobacter sp.
CGCGGACGCAAAGGCCGGAATGTGGAATCCCGGTTCACGCCGATAGGCTTGGAACCGCCCCCGGCAGATACAGCTGATGCCAAATAGACCTAAAGCCCTGAAAACCTTTTTCAGGGCTTTTCCATATCCAGCAGGACCTGTTATTCAATTTCTGCAATGAGTTCAATCTCAAGGCAGGCACCTGTCGGAATCTGTGCGACACCGAAAGCGGAACGGGCATGCTTACCGATTTCTCCAAAAACTTCCACCAACAGGTCAGAAGCACCATTGGTCACCAGATGGTGGTCGGTGAAATCAGGGGTGGAATTGACGAGTGCAAGCACCTTGACGATACGTTTGACCTTGGTCAGGTCGCCGCCACACGCATCCTGCAGCGTCCCGATCATATCAATGGCTGCCTGACGGGCAACCTTCTGCCCTTCTGCCACAGTGATATCCTTGCCAAACTGGCCGACACGGGGCTTGCCATCCTGTTTGCCAAGATGACCGGAAAGGAAAACCAGATTGCCAGACCTAACATACATGACATAGGAAGCCACAGGCTTGGCTACAGGCGGTAATGTGATATTGAGTTTCTTCAGATTTTCGTAAACGGACATAATTACTCTTGATTTATAAAAGTTTTTTAGAAAAATGTGTAATTGATGTGAATTAAACACGGAAAACAGATTAATTGTGTTTAATTTTACTCTGATTTTTGACGTGGCCATGCTTAGACAACCGCCTGATGGCGACGGGTGCAGTCACCATATTTGGCAAGCAGGTCAAGGCTCAAGTCCAGCCTGTCTCAGCACGGGCAAGGCTGATGCACCATGCCCGGATATGCACCCCGGAATTCAAGGTGGTGCGCTTTCTGTTCCATCAGGACGGCGGCCGCCTTTTCAATGGTGCGCCAGGACAGGGTTGTCTGCATGGCCTGCAAATGCCCCAGGACGGGGGAATGCCCATCTCGACAGAGACGCTCTGCACCAGATGCAATGAACCATCCACCGAAAGCGTCTTGCCAACGGATGGACGGCGCATGCTGTCCGCCTTGGCATAGAGGGTCAATGCATTGTCGGTCAGCCCTTCCAAGGGATGGGCAATGGTGCCATTGACCGAGTCGTAAACATCCCGGTCATAACAGGTATATCAGCACACCAGATAAAAAAACACCCTGCAACAGGGATCGCCTGCCACAGGGTGCGCCAAGAATCTGGCTTCGAGGATCTTTATTTGCTCCAGACGGCATCAAAGATACGCTGGAGTTCATCCATCAGTTTCTGGTCTTTGGTAAGGAAACCTTTGAAGCGTTCAAGGTATTTCTGCTTGGCTTCTTCCAGGGTCATTGGCACCAGTTTTTTCTGGAAATACGGCAGATTCGGGATTTCAATACCCTTGGCTTCGATTCCCATCAGGTCACGCATTTCAATGGCGGTCGCAAGGTTTTCTGCGGCAGCGACCTGTTCTGGCATATGCGGCAGGTTGTAGGCATCGCAGATGGCATCGCCGACATCAGTCCTGATACGCATGGATTCCTCAAGCATACGGAAAACCGGCGATGTCCCGACATATGCCTTGGAAGCATTGCAGAGCAGACCGTTGAATGAGAGGTCAACCGGCAGGATATCTGAAACCAGCAGTGCATGCTGTGCTTCACTGAAGAAAACATTGGTATGACCATTGAAGCGTGGCAGATAGGACAGGGAATGGGCAATGTCAATCGGATTGAAATCCGCTGCACGCATATTGTGGAAGTCGAAACTGCCCCCACTGTAAAGCTTCATCTTTGGCAGTGCTTTGCCTTCCGGGGTGACTTCGACCTCACCGGCAAAGTCGCCAAACATATCAAAATCTTCAAAGTCGTCATTGGTGTTACGGCTTGTATCATTCATGGACATTTTCCTTTCAGTCTAATACATAGGAGGCACGGAACAGTATTCCTGAATGCCAAATCTTCCTACCTATCAGGCATAAATATATCAGATATCACGGTGTTATGCTGATGCGGCAGAAAAATTTATCAGCGGGTTCCTGCCATGCCGCATCGTATCCTGATAAGATACCGATGGAACTGCTTCCACCATGGGGACATTGCCAGAATTGCCCTCATAGAAAAGGAAGCCTGTTTTTCCCCATTCCTGTATCTATCCGTTTTGAGGCGGCGGATCGTATGTTCTTGATCAACAGTATATTGCTGGGCATCGGCCTTGCCATGGATGCGTTTTCTGTATCATTGGCGAATGGTCTGCAGAATCCCGGAATGCCTGCGCGGCGCCTTTGCCTGATTGCAGGCACTTTTGCCCTTTTCCAGACGGTCATGCCGATAATAGGCTGGCTGGCTGTCCATACTGCCGTACAGTATCTGCATGCCATTGAACCCTTTATCCCATGGGTCGCCCTGGGAGTACTGGTGTATATTGGCGGTGGCATGGTCTTGGGCGCATTGAACGGCGGCGGCAGCAAGCGTCCTGGCAAACCCCTGGGATTCAATGTCCTGATGGTACAGGGTGCCGCAACCTCAATTGACGCCCTGTCTGTCGGTTTCACAACCGCAACGTATGATTGGATCCTGGCTTGCCTGTCATCACTGATTATCGGCATAGTGACTTTTATCATCTGCCTGATTGGGGTGGTTGCCGGTCAGCGCATGAGATCCCGTCTTGCCAGTAAAGCCGGACTGCTCGGCGGCATCATCCTGATTGGCATCGGTATCGAAATCTGGGTAACTGGTGTTCTGATGTAATGCATATGGCTTCCCAATGTAACGCTTTTGATATTACAATGTGATTACATTGTGATGGCATATGCTGAAGATATGATGAAATCGACAACGCTGAATATCCGCATTGAGCCCGATATCAAAGAACAGGCGGAGGCTGTTTTCAGGCAGCTGGGACTGTCTTCCACGACAGCAGTGAACCTGTTTTTCAGGCAGGTGATTATGCAAGGCGGCATTCCTTTTCCGCTGATGACGGGGCATCCACGGCTGTCAGGGAAACATCATGGTCTGCCATCTGCCCAAACGGCTGGCCAACATGACGGGCCGCAACAGATAGCGGCAGTCAGCAGCCTGCCAGCAGGGGAAATGCCGGCAACCCTCCGGCAGATTGGGAAACCGCATAGCCGGGAAACCCTTCAGATGGCGGAAGGATCCCCCTCGCCCCCTGCCAGCGATGCTTCCTCTGCCAGACACATCATCCCGGCATTCACCACCTTTGATGACGATGCATCACGGGCGGAAGCCTGGCAGAAGCAGCATGACAATGAGGGTATCTGACAGGACTTTGGTTACACAACGTTACATGACAGGCTTGTTTCCTGTCTGTATGATGTGGCTGTTATGCATTTTTTAAGGAGATTCAAGATGAAAAAATGGTTGGTTACTTTGTTGCTGGTGCTGGCGGCAGGTTCTGTGTCTGCTGCCAGTGACAATACCAATAACACGGTAAATACCGATGTATCCAGTGCCGCTGCGTCATCCCAGCCTGAAGAGATGTCCATAGCGAAACTGAAACTGGGTGGCAAGGAAATCACCGTCCTGATTGCTGAGACAGAAGAGCAACGCAAACAGGGACTGATGGATGTTGAGGAAATGGACGAAGACAAGGGGATGATTTTCTCTTATGGCGCGCCCGTTGAAAAGGCCTGCATGTGGATGAAAGATACCAAGATTCCCTTGGATGTCGCCTTCATTGACGGTACCGGCAAGATTGTCAACATTGAGGCGGATATGAAACCGCTGACGACAGACAGCCACTGCAACACCGGCGGTCCCATTTATTATGCGCTTGAGATGAATGCCGGCTGGTTTGCGAAAAACGGTGTAAAGCCAGGGGATTCCTTATCCAATTGAGTATTACGGCATCTGAAGGCATGATACAGCGTCTGTAAAAAACGAGGAGAATCGCATGAAAAGTCCGTATATCCTGATTGCCGCCGGTCTGTTGGGAGTTGCCGGCACTGCCTATGCAGGTGTGGATGCACCACGTTCCCTGATGAAGCAGGCTTATGGCACTTATAACAGCCAGCTGAAATGTTGGATTGCCAAGGGAGGACAGCTGGACAGGCCGCATTGCATGAAACCCGTGTCCCTGGACAGGGTGATGGTTGACGGCAGGAAACTTTCTTTCCTGCTGGTATCCGGTGATGAGGTTGACCTTTCAACCCGGTCTGCCGGTGGTATGGGTGCCCATATGTCCGGCGGGCTTGTCGGGATGTTGGTCTATTCGGGACCAGACAGTTCTCCCCGTATCATCGCCAAGGAACCCAAGAAAGAACTGGGAGCCTATGGGGATTCCCCTGAAGGGAAATTTGTAAGATTGGGACCTGACCGTTATGGATGGCAGTTCTCAAACGGCTTTACGGGACAGGGTTATACGGACGGTTGGCTGAATTTTTATACCCTGCAGAAAAACGGTATGTCGCAGTATTTCATCCAGAGCCTCGGCAATATCCCTGTCTACCATGATGACAGCGGTGCCATTGAAGATGAAAACCTGGTCACGGTCTATGACGGCAAAGCCACTATCGTGAAGTCAGATGCGCGTGACGGATTTTACCCAATCCATGTGACCATGGAACGCCAGGTCAAAGGCAAGAAACTGTCCCCGCAGCATTATGAGGTCCGATACAGCTATGGCAAAGGGGAATATGCACTGCCGGCAGGTTATCCCTTGGAAGAACAGTAAACAGCCTTCCTTTTCTGACCTTGAGGAATGATTGATGCCTGAACGACAGTTTCTTTCCAATAACGAAAAACGGAAAAAGCGGCTGATTGCACTGGGGGTTGTCCTGGTGCTGGTCATCATCTGCTTTGCCGCCCGTCATTTCATCGGAGACTGGCTGCGCACAAAGAACCTTGCGCCCAAACGGGAGATGATTGTCACAACCACCGATGCCATGGACATGAAAGCACAGTTCTCGAAACTGTCTCCCCAGAACCTGCACAGGCTGGGCAATGCAATGCGCCCCAAAGTTGCAGAGGAGATTCCATTGGCAAACAATGTACCTCCTGACAAGCCTGCACAGGCAAAAGGGGAAACGGTTTCACCCCCTTCATCAGATACAGAAGCAAAACCGGATGATGCGGCACGGCAGACGCCACAATCATCCGAACCGGCTGCCAGTACCATTCCTCCTGAAAAGACCCCGATGCAGAATGCAATGGACACTTTACTGAAACGCCTTGAGGTTGAAGCGTTTTCGATTCCTGTTGCCGGGCGGCGTCTCGCTGTTTTCCGTTACCGCTACCCTGCCGTGCGTGTGGACACCATCAGCCATGGCGTTGTGGTTTACGGCTATTCTGGGGAAACGCTGAAACGCGTTTCCTGCTATTACCGTTACCCTGTCTCGTTGACCCATGGTGCCTGTGCGGACGAAATCGAGAAAGTTTTCCATGTCCGCATCTAAGCGATGAATACTGACCATGGCATCCCCCAAGATGATGGCAGGCACCTTGCTCCCCAGCGTAACCGTCATCCATTGCTGTCCAACACACCCTCTTCCCCGACAAGACGCACCTCAACCTTGCAGCGCCTGCAAAGAGGGACTGGCATGAGCCG
>CALGGD010000224.1 GCA_937916185.1 uncultured Oxalobacter sp.
GCCATCAGCAGCCGTATCGATGCCATTGACTACCCGGATTTCATGGAGTCGGTCGGGTCACCTGACCTGCTCAATGCCTATATGGAAGTCTGGGGGGATATGGAGAATATCCAGGTTGGCGGTTCCTGCAACCGTCATGCGAAGCGCAGCCGGATGCTGGGCGGTGGCGGGTATTGACCGGCGCCCGGCAAACAGGAAAGGAGCCGTACATGGGAAAGCTCAAGATGGCCGGAGTTGTGTCGGCGGTGGTCTTCTGTATGCTGGGGTGCACCAATGCCCATGACCTGAAGCCGACGGTCACCATCCAGACACCAGGGTATTTTATCCAGAAACTGGAATATGACACGCCGTATGTCGTGCCGGATGATACGGGCAAGGGGACGACGACCATCATTGTCCGCTATACCCAAACCGGCAAGATGGCAAAGGAAGGTTTCCATATTGCCTACGGAAAAGACAGGGAATTCTACAGCGACTTTGTCCGACGCCAGGAAAACCGCGTGCCGTATTTTGTGCACAGCAGGTATGGCAACATCATGTACCTTTATGATCCACAGCCATCAAAGATAACCCATTCCTCAATCTGGTATTTTTCCTTGCAGTCCAATTATCCCGGTACAGGGAATACCTATCAGGTCGGCCTGCTCGGGGAACCGAAGAATCCAGCCAAGGTGGCGGTTGTCATGGGCGGTGGCGGTGTTGGCACTTTTGTGACGGAAAGGGCTGTTGAGATCACTGAAAGGGGACGGCCTAAACTGATTGCCCCGAAGGATGGCTATATTTATGCGTTGCCCCAGTACAATGAAAAGCTGACGCTGAAAATCGATCATGAGTTTGATGTTTTCCCGTCAAAGCGGGCGTCATCCAGCACACGCGTGACTTTACCGGCAGGAACCGTCATGTCCCATTGGCGTATCCATGACGGGGATGGGACAGAAGACCTGCTCCTTGAAGACGGGCGCTTTGTCAGGGTCAGGTGCCATGCGTTTTTCAGTGAGCCGTATCCGTACTATGAGGCTGATGGCATGGCTGCGAAGGGGCTGTTTACCGGCGTGCGCGATCACTGACATTCCAGCATGCCGCCAATGCTTCCAACTTGGATATGGGTGATAGGGATATTCCTGAAATAAACCTGTCCTTGTTGGTTGTATCTGTAATTGGCGAGTGAAAACCAGTTCTCTGCCTTGTAGGCTGGACCTTCCTTTTTCTTGATATAGGCTTCCCACCTTGAGATGGCCTGCCTGCTCTCTTTGGAGGTCATGTCATTCGTGATGACGATGGGTGGGTCACCGGGAATGGTGTCTGATCCCATGAATGTCAGGGTGATTTCCTTCTGATGGGACGGATAATCCGGATTGTCAGGCGTGGCAGTGGGTGGGCATAGGTAGGGATTGTGCATCAGGCGTCTGAACTGTCCAAAGGTCAGTTCATGGACGTAAGTGCCTCTAGGGACTTCCACCACCCGGCTGAGGTCGAAGGTGCAGACTGGGCTGACGGCCATGTCGATTTCCTGCACGACATCAGGGACATTATTGAGGGAATCCGCATAAACAGTGACCCTGCATTGCCCGACCTGATAAATGCGTTCATCCCCATCAATGGAAACCGGTTTGCCGGCAATCTTTTCGAGTTGTGCCACTGGGGCGTACATGTTTCCACGCGCAAAGATCCTGCCAAGCTGTCCGGAATCAGCCTGAACACCACCAATCAAGGAAAGGGGGATGGAGAGGGACAGCAGCCGTTTTATCATGGAAATCTCCGGTTCTATCATGGGTTGCAGGCATCCAGGAAGCAGTAGCCAATCTGGATGGTGGTGATCGGGATGTCCTTGAAAAAGCCCAACCCCCTCCGGTAGTGTTTATCCGTCCAGACAATGCCATTGGGATGGTATTTCTCGCCTTCGAGTTGCTTTGTATCCTGGATCCACTGGTCGGCTGCCTCGCGGCTTTCAGGCGTGTTGATGTCATTCTCGATGTCAATCTGCAGGTATTTTTCATCAGCACCGCCTTGCCAGGACATATGGACGAAGGGATGTGGTGCACTGCATAGGTCAAGGCAGGGGATTGCCATCGCACCGACATGCTTGGTCTGGGCGAATTTCATGAAGGTCAGTTCATGGACATAAGTGCCTTTCGGTGCCTTGACGAGTTGGCTCAGGTCAAAGGTGCAGTCAGGGGAGACTTTGAGCGTGAGGCTGGTGACTGTTTTGTTGTCGCCATCATCGTTATCTGCCCGAATATGGCATTGCCCGACTTGATAGTGGCGTCTGCCGGGCTCAACCTTGACCGGTTTTCCAGTCAGCCGTTCAAGTTTCCTGAACGGGATGTTGAGGTTGGCATGGGTGAAGATCCTGCCAATCTGTGCCGGGTCTGCCTGTGCTGTGGCACAAAGGAAGGGGAGTGCAATGGTTGTTGCCAATAAGCGTTTCATCTTTTCTTCCTATGGATTTGAATGGACTTGTCATTCTTCCCCTTCATCATGGCAGCAATCGAGCATACAGTAGCCGATGCGGATGCTGGTAAGCGGGATGTCTTGGAAATAAGCCAAGCCTTGTTTGGTGTGCTTGAGTGTCCAGGCAGCACTGTTGGGGCGGTAGTTGCTGCCTTCCTGTCCTTTCATGAAGGCAATCCATTTTGTGGCAGCTGCTTTGCTTTCCGGGGATGTCAGGTTGTCATGGGTGATGATTTCCAGATACTGTTCAGATTCCGGTCCCTGCCAGCTGATGCTGACTGAAGAAGGTTCATCCGGACAGCCGTCAAGGCAGTTGGCACTGATACCATCGTCATTCGCGAATCGGGCGAACTGTCCAAAGGTAAGTTTATGGGCATAAGTCCCTTTGGGCACTTTGATAAAGTTCGCCAGGTCAAAGGTACAGGTTGGACTGATGGTTTCCAGTTCCAGTGAGCTGACCGTTTCCCCGTTATGGGAATAGGCGGTGACAAGGCATTGACCAATCTGGTAACGGCGCAGTCCCTTTTCTTCTTCAATGGCAGCCGGTCTGCCGGTTGTTTTTTCCAGTTCTGTCCATGGGATGTTGATGTTCGCGCGGGTGAATATCCTGTCAAGCTGTGCAGAGTCTGCCTGCGCCGCACTGCAGAGCAGGGGAAAAGCAAGGGTGGTTGCCAGTAGCCGTTTCATCATGGTTCTCCTTGGGGAATGCAGTCATCAGGCGCCATAGCCATTGGAAAGGACGCAGCGCCACCCTTTGCTGTCATGGTAATAGACGTTGTAGCCTACGCCTTCATACATCATATCGGTCAGGATGATTTCCATGTTGACGTCAGCATTGAGGTCTGCGAAGGCTTCTATCTTGAATAGATGCGGTGGCTGCCAGTCGATGTTGGCAGGGGAAGAACCTTTCACACTGATGTAAGAGTCGAGGATGTATTCTTTCACCGTTCCGTCCACAATCTGGCGGACGATGACCAATGAATAGCTCTTGGGATTGGCGCCTGGCATGACACCATAGTTCGGGAGTTCACTGTCAGCATTCCATGCGGTATCACCGCCCTGCTGTGGCGGGATATTGGACGCGACAATGACAATATCGTCGTAGCTGTGGCCTGTAATGCCGAGCTGCCCCCTGAAGAGCTGTACAATCTTGGGCTTGACGCCTTTAAGCCCTTTTTTCTCCAGGATTTTCCGGACGATATCCAGATAGACAGGGTTGTTGTTGGACAGTTTTTCCATGCGCCTTGGCATAGCATCCAAAGGGTTGTCAGTTGCAAGTATGGGTTCACCGATACCGTACTGGTGGCCTTTCTGGTCTTTGATGGTGTACATGATGGTGTCTTGGGCGTCTTTCTCGACGCTGGTTACCGTGCCTTGGCCAATTTTGCCGGAAAAGCGGTAAAGCGTGAGCCTGTCACCTTTTTTCAGCGCAGGGACCTTATCCCCTTTTTGGAGGGTCTCTGCATCGAACCATGTGGCATAGCGTTCAGCACCCAAGGGGAAGCCAGCGAAGCCGGAACGGATACCTGTTTTGACGGCTTTGTCATAAGCGTCATAGATGCTGCCGGAGTCGGCTTGGACGGTCATGGGCAGGGCAGAGGCGATGATGGTGGCGAGCAGGGCAGAGAACAGGCGTTTCATGGGATGTCCTTTGTCGGTTGCGGGTGTAATCAGGTGTATCAGGTTTTTTATACCTGCCATTAAAATTATTCCTGAATGTCTGTTATAGTTCAATGGATATTTTCTGATACAGGAAGGAGGCTACCTTGAAGAAGTTCTTATGTGCCGTAATGGCGGCAGTTGTGTTCTGCATCGGGGCAGCAGCACCTGCCTCTGCGGATACCGGTAAGGAAAAGGTCATTCTCAGCGCCGATGTCGTTGACCTGTTCGACGACGGTGTCGCGATGCTGATGCTGGCGAAAAGCCCGAAGGTTGAATTGCTGGGGGTTGCTGTGGTGATTGGCAACACTTGGGTTGAGACTGGTACAGCAAGTGCCATCCGTCAGCTGGAAGGCATCAAACGCACGGATATCCCTGTCCTGATGGGGGTCAACAAGGTCCACCGTGAAGGCCGTATCGCAGCCATCCAGGATGAGAAGACGATGTTTGGCCGTGGTCCTGACACCCATGATGGTGCAGCTGGGTATCCTCAGCCGAAGTCTTGGAAGGATGCCTACCGTGAGGCCTACAAGTCAGAACCGACCATCGAACCCAGCAAGGAAGATGCTGTTGATTTCATCATCCGCCAGGTCAAGGCAAACCCGAATGAAGTGACCATCGTAGCGATTGGCACTTATAACAACCTGGCAGCCGCTGTCCAGAAAGCACCGGAAATCGTGCCACTCATCAAACGGGTGGTCTATATGGGTGGTGCTTTCTTCTGGAACGGCAATGTGACCCCACAGGCTGAATTCAATATCTGGTTTGACCCGGAAGCTGCGCAGATTGCCTGGCGTTCCCCTTTCAAGGAACAGGTCATCTTCCCATTGGATGCCTGTGAAAAGATCAAGTTCACGAAGAAGACTTATGATGAGCTGGCAGCCCGCCTGAAACAGCCACACTTCAAGTCGATGTTCGCCAACCATTGGACAGCACCGCGTTTCAAGGAAAACCCGGAATGGAACACGTTTGTCTGGGATGTCCTCTGTGCGGCTTATGTCATCGATCCAAGCATCATCGAAGTGGAAGAAACCCTGCCGGTTGATGTGAACACGGTTTACAGCCCGAACTACGGTTCCACCCTGGCATACCGCGGTATTCCACCGGATGGCACCCAGAAAGCCCGTATCGTCTTCAAGGTCAACGAAGAGAAGGTCTGGAAACAGGTCAACGACCTTTTTGACACGATGTAACCGGCTGGTCTGACCAGACCGTTTATGAAGGCATCTTCCTGTTTCACGGGGGATGCCTTTTTTGATGGATGCCTGTGGCTGCGGGCTGTACCGCCGCAGTAGAATGGGGATATGGCAGATACCTTCACACCAGAAGCCCGTCACCGGGTCATGTCCCGTATCCGGGCAAAGAACACCAGACCGGAGGTCATGGTGCGGAAGGCACTGTTTGCCTGCGGTTTCCGTTACCGTATCAATGACAGGCGCTATCCCGGCAGGCCGGATATCGTCCTGCCGAAATACAAGGCGGGGATTTTCGTCAATGGCTGTTTCTGGCATGGCCATGACCATTGCAGGATGTTCCATATCCCATCCACCAACACAGACTGGTGGAAAGCCAAGTTCAGGCGCAACCGTTCCCGTGATGCCCGTATAACCCGTGCGTTGACGGTGATGGGCTGGCGTGTCTGCCATGTCTGGGAATGCGCCATCAGGGGGACATCACGCCTGCCTTTTGAGCAGGTCATTGACACAGTCCAGGCATGGCTCACCTGCGGGGTGGGGCAGACGGTTGAGGTTCGGGGTAGACATGATTGATTTCCGTTTCTCCTGAACCCGTCTGGCAGGATGCCTGCGATGGCAGGGTGCTGTATATTGCCCGTTTTTACAGCATCTTAATTCTGCGGATTGCTCAATATTGGTGAGCATGGGTTTGATTGTAATTTAGATTTTTGCCTTAACCTGTTGTTTTATATCAGTTTATTATTTTTGGCATGTCTTTTGCATATAACAGGGGCATGAATGGGGAACTGTATCGGATGCAGAAACCCATAAAAACATCTTGAAAAGATGTAAAGAGCTATGGATGCTGCAACAGGAAAGAGAGGCTGGAAAATGAGAAAGACACTTTTAGCGGTATGGGTTCTGGGGCTGTTGACGGGGACTGTTTACGCACAGACGAATGTCACGGTTTATGGTCAGGTCGATACGGGGGTCATGAAGGAAACCGGGTCGGATACCCGGATGGGCAACAATGAGAACAGTGTCATCGGTTTCAAGGGAACAGAAGACCTTGGTTCGGGGACAAAGGCTGTTTTCAGGTTGGAACAGCGTTTCAATGGCAATGACGGCACCAAGTATTCTGACAACAATGCCTTGGACAAGCTGCAGGGCAGTGATGGTGCTGAATGGCAGGGGGCTGCCTATGTCGGGCTTGCCAATGACAGTGTGGGCACGCTGACGCTTGGACGTGTGAACGATATTGCCATCGAGAATTATGGTGCTGTTGACCCTTTCGCCTATTTCAGTGTCGGGATAGCGGGCACAGGTGTCAACCTGCTTTATTCGGAGCAGATACCGAACACCATCCGTTATGACAGCCGTGAGATGGCGGGGTTTTCGGTATCCGCCAGTTACACCCTGGGTAAAGATACGCATCCGAAGGGCTATTACCATGCTTATGGCAACGATGGTTTTGCTGTTGGCTTGAAATATGAAAATGGCGGGTTCTGGATGACTGCCAATTATGACCGGCTGGCAGATTCGGACAAATCCTGGCTGTGGAATGCCGGTCTTGGCTATACCTATGGGGGAGTCACCGTAACCGCCGGTTATCAGGGCACGACTGTCAAGAGCGCTGCTGCGGATGTGCTTGAGATCGACAGCAACAGCATCAAGCAGAAAGACTGGATTGTCGGTCTGGTATATGAGACTGGTCCGCATGCCTTCAAGTTTTCCTATAACCGGGGCGACCTTGAAAGCAAGGGGGACTATGACGGGAATATGAACAAATATGCGTTGGGCTATACCTATACGATGTCCAAGCGGACTTCGCTTTACGCCATTGCCGCCTATACCGACAGTGACAATGATTCGGTGGGTTCTGTTTACAACACCAACGGTGCAGAGCGTGATTCAGTGACAGGTATCCAGTTTGGCATCAACCATAAGTTCTGACTGTGCTTGGAGGCTGGAACCCTCCAAGACAGCGGATGAACGTCTTCCCTTTTTGTGGAAGCAGTGTTGAAGGTGTTGGACAATCTGTGCCGGGTACCATGAATCCCGTCTCCACTGTCTTCCAGTCCCCTGCCAGGCAGGGGATTTTTTTTGCCAGCCGGTGCGTTGCCAGCCAAACCACTGCTTGGACAGTGGCTTGGCTGGCATGACAGTCAGTCGTGGGTCTTCACGGTACCAAGTCCCCGTTGGATGTCTTCATCCGTCCGGTTGCCGTGGATGGTGATTTTTGCCAATGCTGCCTGAAGGGCTGTGTATTCCTCATCGGTGAAAGTCACCTCAGCAGCCCCCAGGTTCTCCTCAATACGGGCATCACTGCGCATGCCGGGGATTGGTACGATGAAATCATTGCCATGCAGCATCCATGCAAGTGCCAGCTGCGCCTTTGTTGCCCCTTTCTGTCTGGCGAACAGGTCCAGCATGTCCAGCAGCGGCATGTTCGCCAGGACATTTTCCTTGGCGAAGCGGGTGATGACGCGGCGGACATCATCGCCTTTGTATTCGTTGGAGGCATCGTATTTCCCGCTCAGGAAGCCGCTTGCCATAGGGGAGAAGGCAACAAAGCCGATGCCCAGTTCCCTGCAGGCTGGGATGACATCTTTCTCAAACATCCTTTCCATCATCGAATATTCGCTCTGGATGGCGGTCAGCGGGGTGACTGCATGGGCTTTCCGGACCTGTTCTTCTGTGGACTGCGACTGTCCCCAGCCACGGATTTTGCCTTCCTGGATCAGCTCACCCATCCAATAGGCGATTTCTTCAGGATTGCTGTCAAGTGGCACACGGTGCTCGTAATAGATATCGACATAGTCTGTCTGAAGGCGTTGGAGGGATTCTTCCAGGGCACGGCGGAGGCTGGAGCGGGTCAGTTTGGGTTCGTCCCAGGTTTCTTGGCCTGCCAGCGTGGCGGGCATGAATTTGGTGGTGAGGATGATTTTGTCCCTGAAAGGTTTCACAGCTCTGCCGACCAGTTCTTCATTGACGAATGGGCCATAGACTTCAGCAGTGTCGTACAGGGTGCAGCCCAGGTCAAAGGCTTTCCGCATCAGGCGGATGGATTCTGCTTCAGTGGGAATGGCGCCATAACCGTGGCTGAAGCCCATACAGCCCATGCCTACGGCAGAAACTTCAATATCACGGAGTCTACGGGTTTGCATATGTCTTCCTTCTTGCAATGGTTTACTTGTATTTAACTAAATAAATTGATGATAATCAAATGGTTATAAAAATATTTTAATAGTTATTTCAGGTTCTTTTTGAAGAAGGCTTCCATCCTGTCAAAAGGAATCACATCCTTTTTGTCATACAGGTCAGTGTGGACGGCACCTGGGATGATCATCAGTTCCTTGTTGTCGCCCTTCAGAGAGGCGAAGGCACCCTCGCTGAAATAGCGGCTGTGGGCCTTTTCGCCGTGGATGAGCAGCACCGGCGTCTTGATTTCTCCGGCCATGTCCAGCAGGGGCTGGTTCAGAAAGGACATGGTGCCGGAGACATTCCAGCCGTCGGTGGAATTGCCGCTGCGAGCGTGATAGCCACGGGATGTCTTGTAATAGGCGTGATAGTCCTTGACGAACCAGGGAGCGTCGTCCGGAAGCGGGTCCACCACGCCGCCGGCACGCTTGTAGGTGCCTGTGCGATAATCTTCGGTGCGCTGGGAGGCCCAGGCCTGGCGCTGGGCGTCGCGGGCGGCCTCGTTGTCCGCAGAGCCAAAGTAGCCTTCCCGCGCTATGCGGGACATATCATACATCGTGGAAGTGACGGTCGCCTTGATGCGTGGATCAAGCGCCGCCGCGTTGATGGCCATTCCGCCGAAACCGCAGATGCCGATGATGCCGATGCGCTCGGGATCCACATTCTCGCAGGTGCTCAGGAAGTCCACCGCCGCGCAGAAATCTTCCGTGTTGATGTCAGGAGAGGCCATCCTGCGGGGCTCTCCGCCGGATTCGCCGGTAAAGGAAGGATCGAAGGCGATGGTGACAAAGCCCAACTCGGCCATATGCTGGGCATAGATGCCGGAAGACTGCTCCTTCACGGCGCCGAAGGGACCGGAGACCGCAATGGCGGGGAGACGCTTGTCATCCTGAGCGCCAGTGAAGGATCTGGGAACGTACATATCCGCCGCCAGTTCAATGCCGTAGCGGTTGTGGAAGATGACTTTGCTGTGACTGACCAATTCCGACTTCGGGAAGGTCTTGTCCCACTCCCGGGTAAGTTGCAATGTTGTCATATTCGTGTTCTGTTTGCAGCTGAGCAGCATCAGCGCTGCCGCAGCCAATAATACTGTCTTTCGCATACTGCAAAGGTAGCTGAAGAACTTCTCCATGGTCTGCATCTGAAGAACGGTTGCGTTATCGTTCCTGAAATGGTAGGATGTCCGCTTCCACAGGTCCGTGTGCGGGGCGGTGGCAATGCTGAAGATTCCATCCTTGATCTCGCAGGAGACCGGCTCCCTGGTCCACTTGAGTTGTTCCACTATCCGTAAACACAGGTTCAGAGGCTTTCTGCGCGGGGTTTCCGCAAGCGACAGTACAGAGGCAGAACCCAAGGCAAAAGAGTTATGTTGATCAGGGCCATATTTTTAGATTGTATTATGACTTTACTTGCGGTCATATTCTTGTTCTTTTCGGGCCTGCACCTGTTAAAGTTCTGATTTGTGCATCTTTCCGTAGAGTTTCAGGCCGCGGAGGAGTGAACCGAAGTCGGATTTGTCAAGGTGTGCAACCCTCTCGTAGCCGTCACGCTCGATGACAAACTGAAGAGAGTTGGTAAGGAGGGGCTGATACCTGTAAACCTGGACAG
>CALGGD010000225.1 GCA_937916185.1 uncultured Oxalobacter sp.
GCCTCTGGACGAGAAAGCGCTGATCGACATCCTGGTAAAGCCCCGCAATGCGCTGGTCAAGCAGTATGCCAAACTGCTTGAAATGGAGGGGGCGGAATTTGAAATCAAAGAAGATGCGCTCCATGCGATTGCAGCAAAAGCCTTGCAGCGCAAGACGGGTGCCCGTGGATTGCGTTCCATCATGGAGAACCTGCTCTTGGATCTGATGTTCAGCCTGCCAAGTGAAAAGAATGTTGCCCGTGTCGTCATCGATAAGGAAATGGTGACGGAGGGTGTCGCGCCACGGCTCATTTATAAAGAAGACTGACGGTTGTTTTCCAGAAATGGTGCTTCTGATGGTCAAAATTGCCATCACGGAAGAAAAAACTGGAGCAGGGTCTTGTAAAAACGGGAATCATCCCAACATCATCATAACGATGGTAATTTAAGGTAATCGAAATGACTTCAAATGAAATTCAGCAGTCTAGGCTGCCATTGCTCCCGTTAAGGGATGTGGTCGTCTTCCCGCATATGGTCATTCCGCTGTTTGTTGGACGGGTCAAGTCCATCCGTGCGCTGGAAAAGGCCATGGAAAACGACAAACTGATTATGCTTGCCGCTCAGAAAACGGCTGCAAAAGATGATCCTTCCGCTGAAGATATCTATGAGATTGGCTGTCAGGCAAATGTGCTTCAGATGCTGAGGTTGCCTGATGGTACAGTGAAGGTGCTGGTTGAAGGGGTGCGCCGTGCACGGATTTCCGGCATCTCACCAGAAGGAGGCTGTCTGTATGCAGATATCCTGCCTGAAATGTCTTCCGGTTCCAGTACACCAGAAATGGAAGCGCTGAAACGCGCTGTGGTTGAACAGTTCGACCAATATGTCAAGCTGAATAAGAAGATTCCTAAAGAGGTGGTTGCTTCCTTGGCCTCCATTGAAGACCATGGACGTTTTGCAGATTCTGTGGCAGCCCATCTGCCACTGAAGCTTGAGCAGAAACAGACGATTCTTGAAACCAACAATATCGCTGACCGTCTTGAATATTTGCTGGAACAGATTGAAGGTGAACTCGATATCATGCAGGTCGAGAAACGCATCCATGGCCGGGTCAAGCGCCAGATGGAAAAATCCCAGCGTGAGTACTACCTGAATGAACAGGTCAAGGCGATCCAGAAAGAACTGGGTGAAGGGGAAGACGGTACAGACTTCGAAGAGCTCGAAAAGAAAATCACAGCGGCAAGAATGCCGAAAGAAGCCCGTGACAAGGCTTTGGGTGAGCTGAAAAACCTCAAAAGCATGTCGCCGATGTCTGCTGAGGCGACCGTTGTCCGGAACTATATCGATGCGCTTGTCTCCCTGCCGTGGAAGAAGAAATCCAAGGTCAGCAATGACTTGGTGAAAGCTGAGAAAGTGCTTGAAAGCGACCATTATGGATTGGAAAAGGTCAAGGAACGGATCCTCGAATACCTTGCCGTCCAGCAGCGTGTCGACCGGGTGAAAGCACCGATTTTGTGCTTTGTCGGGCCTCCTGGGGTTGGGAAAACATCGCTGGGGCAGTCTATTGCACGGGCAACCAACCGGAAATATGTCCGTATGGCGTTGGGTGGCATGCGGGATGAGGCAGAGATTCGTGGACACCGTCGGACTTATATCGGTTCTATGCCGGGCAAAATCCTGCAGAACCTTGCCAAGGTCGGTGTCCGTAATCCGTTGTTCCTGCTGGATGAGGTGGACAAGATCGGTGCTGATTTCCGGGGTGATCCTGCTGCCGCGTTGCTGGAAGTGCTTGACCCGGAACAGAACCATACTTTCTCTGACCATTATGTCGAGGTGGATTTTGACCTGTCGGATGTGATGTTCATCGCAACATCCAATTCCTACAATATTCCACCGGCATTGCTTGACAGGATGGAGGTCATCAACCTCTCCAGCTATACCGAGGATGAAAAGACCAATATCGCCCTGCGTTACCTGTTGCCGAAACAGATGGAGCGCAATGGCCTGAAAGCGTCTGAACTGAATATCAGTGAAGCGGCGATTAGGGACATCATCCGGTATTACACCCGTGAGGCAGGTGTCCGTGCGTTGGAACGGGAGATTTCCAAGATCTGCCGTAAGGTCGTGAAGACCCTGCTGTTGAAGAAACAGACCCGTAAGGTTTCTGTCACACCGAAGACCTTGGATAAATACCTGGGGGTCCGTCAGTTTGACTTTGGCGTTGCGGAAAAAGAAAACCGGGTGGGTGAAGTCACTGGGCTGGCTTGGACTGAGGTTGGCGGGGAACTGCTGACCATTGAGGCGGTCACGGTGCCAGGCAAAGGCAATATCCTGCGGACAGGGACATTGGGCGATGTCATGAAAGAATCGGCTCAAATCGCGATGAACTGGGTAAAACAGTACGCAATCGAGCATAACATCAAAAAGCCGCAGTGGTTCGAGCGGAACACGATTCACCTGCACATTCCAGAGGGCGCGACCCCAAAGGACGGACCTTCCGCGGGAATCACGATGGCAACCACGCTCATGTCGCTTCTGACAGCAAGGCCTATTAAGCCGAATGTGGCGATGACGGGCGAGCTTGACCTAACAGGTGCGGTCATGCCAATCGGCGGGTTGCGCGAAAAGACGGTCGCGGCAAAACGCAACGGAATCAAGACTATTTTCATTCCGAAAGCGAACGAGCGCGACCTTGACGACATCCCCGACCATGTGAAGAAAGGCATCACCTTTATCCCCGTCAAGCACGCGATGGAAGTGATGAAAACGATTTTCCAAGCCCCCGTGAAAAAGGAAGAAGATACTGGATACGGATTTTAGAATAAGACGCGGATGAACACAGATGCGCTAGCCGCGAGAGCGGCGTGTTAATAATTTCCTCACGCCTACGCAACACAGTTGCTTCGGAGAATCGCTAAAATTGCTTTCGCAATTT
>CALGGD010000226.1 GCA_937916185.1 uncultured Oxalobacter sp.
TTTCTTGGCTTTTTGAAACATTCCTAAGGCAAAAATGCAGGAAAGTATTGTGCATCAATTTGATTTGATTATGAAATTGTTGGACAAAACGCCTAAGTTCTGCCAGACTCTGAGATAGCTGGTAATTTCCCCAAAGGGTTTTTGGCTTTAAGGGAAAATCCCGATTTCAAGGAAACCGGCTGTTTGACTGATCAGGTGATGAAATGACTCCTACTATTATTACGAAAGGAATCAAGGCCGGGGAGGCCATGCAGGACTACGTGATGGAGAAACTGAAAGGATTGCTTTCCTATTCACAGGATGGCATCCGCTCTATTACCGTACGGCTGTCAGACACCAACAGGATCAAGAAAGGTTTGAAAAAACGCTGCCTTATCCAGTTGGAGCTGCCAGGGTTGCCATCAATTGTCGTAACCAAGTTCGCTTCGGACGTCCAGGGTGCCATTGACAGCGCGATGCATCATGCATCGGGTCTATTGAACAAGACGCTCTCCAAGGTCAAAGATATTCCACATACTTCTTTACCCTTGTATTTCAATAAACCTTGGCTGTTGGCGGTCTGACCCCCGCTTCAGGCTCACCTGCCAGAGGATTCTGGCGAACACGGAAGGGAACTTCGGTTCCCTTTCGGTTTTTCAGGAACCCCTTTTCCACCGTTTTCAATTTTTAACAGGATTGACCGGAGCATGGTATAGAATGCCTATCGTAACCTGACAGGCTCTCTCTACTGTTGTAGGCTGATTATCTGAGGACAATTTTCCAATCGACATCCATGAATACCGGTCTTTCCCGTTTCTGCCGTCTGGCTGTTCCCGCCCTTGCCGGGACGCTCCTGCTGTCTGGCTGTGCAGGGTTCAATACGCTGTTCAAACCGAAAGAAAAAGAGGTTTCCGCTCCTTATTTCCTGCAACAGCAGCCCCGTGCCTGTGTCAGCAAGGTCGGGATCAGGGGGCGTTTCTCGATCTATTACAAGATCGATGACCGGGAAGAAGGTGTGCATGGCAGTTTTGAGTGGGAACAGACACCGGAACTGACAGCCATCACCCTGCTGTCCCCGTTGGGGCAGGTTGCAGCAACCATTGATGTCATGCCGCAGCTCACGACTTTTGCTGTCCCGGGCAAACCGCCTAAATCTGCCCCCAATGCCGAAAGCCTCATCAAATCACAGCTGGGTTGGGATTTGCCTGTCAATGGGATGAAAGAATGGTTGCAGGGGTGTGCGGTGGATGCCCAGGGCAGACCTTTCATTGCTTCTCCTGAAAAGAAATCCGTCATCACCAAGGATAAATGGCAGATTGATTATGTCTCCTGGATTGATGGGCCGACCATGCCCTTGCCGAAACGCATCAACCTGACCAAGGGCAAGGATCTGACGGACCTTGACCTCAATATGAAACTGGTGATTGACGAATGGCGGTTCTGACCACCCATCATGGCAGGCTTTCATGCCGGGATTGCCCTGCGCCTGCCAAGCTGAACCTGTTCCTGCATGTCGTCGGTCGCCGTACAGATGGGTACCATCTGCTGGAATCCGTCTTCCAGCTGATAGATTTCTGTGACCTGCTGCATTTCACCTGCCGTGAAGATGGCAGTATCAGGCGGCTGACACCCGTTGAAGGGGTGCTTGAATCAGACGACCTGACCGTCCGTGCCGCACGGTTGCTGAAGGAAACCGTGGAGAAACAGAAAGGGCTGTCAGTGCCTGGTGTGGACATAGAGATTGAGAAGCAGATTCCTTCAGGAGGCGGTCTTGGAGGCGGCTCTTCCGATGCGGCGACAACCCTCCTGGTCTTGAACAGGTTGTGGGAATGCGGTTTTTCAACAGGGGAACTGGTTGGGTTGGGGGTGAAGCTGGGGGCGGATGTCCCGTTTTTCCTGTTCCAGCAGAATGCTTTCGCAGAGGGGATTGGCGAGAAACTGACACCTGTCCGGACACCTGCCGGATGGTTTGTTGTGATTAAGCCACCTGTCACCGTCTCGACAGGGCTGATATTCCAGTCCAGCGAATTGACAAGGAACACGGAACCCATCACAATGAAAAGCTATCCAAATTTCTGTGATCCTTATATTCAGGCAGGCAGGAATGACCTGCAGGCAGTGGCATCCTCGCTTTTCCCTGAAATACAGGAAGCATTGAATGATTTGGGGCAGTATGGAAATGCCAGGATGACAGGATCAGGTGCCTGTGTATTTGCCCGTTTTGAGACAGAAGATACAGCAAAAGGGGTTGCGGCAGGTCTGTCAGACCGTTGGGATGTCATGGTGGCCCGCTCCCTTCAGCGTCATCCACTTGAATATCCAGGACAGGTTTAAGGCGGGAAAGCTTTCCAAGATGCTTTCCGGCTGATTGGTACCGGATTCGGCTACAGGGGTATCGCCAAGTGGTAAGGCATCGGGTTTTGATCCCGACATGCGGAGGTTCGAATCCTCCTACCCCTGCCAGTTTTCCATATGGCCCAACGGAATACGGACTTTAACAGGATGATGGTGGAATCATGTCGGACAGGGAATTTATGATTTTTTCCGGAAATGCCAATCCGGAACTGGCGGAAAAAGTTGCTGCCAGACTCGGTTTGCCGCTCGGCAAGGCACTGGTCACCAAATTTTCGGACGGAGAGGTCCGTGTCGAAATCAACGAGCGCGTCCGTGGCAAGGATGTTTTCATCATCCAGTCCACCTGTGCCCCGACCAACGACAATTTGATGGAAATCGTCCTGATGGCGGATGCCCTGAAACGGGCTTCTGCGGAACGGATCACCGCCTGTATCCCTTATTTCGGCTATGCCCGTCAGGACCGCCGCCCCCGTTCCACCCGTGTCGCGATTTCCGCCCGTGTCGTTGCGAATATGCTGGAAAGCATCGGCATCAGCCGTGTCATCATCATGGATGTCCATGCAGCCCAGATACAGGGGTTCTTTGACATTCCTGTCGATAACATCTATGCATCGCCGATCCTGCTGAAAGACATTGTGGAAAGGCATTACGAAAACCTGATTGTCGTCTCGCCGGATATCGGCGGGGTTGTCCGTGCCCG
>CALGGD010000227.1 GCA_937916185.1 uncultured Oxalobacter sp.
CGGAGAGATAGCCTTTCAATCCGTCGGCGTAATGCCAGGATTCTTTCTTGCCATCGGCATGGGTTAGAGAAACTTTCAGACCCGGCAGCAGGATAGCCTTGGAACGCAGCAGATGGCAAAGGTCTGCCAAGGGAATGGCAAGGTCATCGAAATAGGCGCTGTCTGGCCAGACGGTGATTTTCGTGCCGGTCTTTTTCTCTTTGCGGGGCAGAGGGGTTGAGGTAAGGGGGGCGGACACTTCGCCATCGGTGAATGCGATATGGTGTTCCTGCCTGTCGCGCCACACTGTGACATCAATATGTTTGGAAAGGGCGTTTGTCACAGAGACCCCGACACCATGCAGACCGCCGGAAAAGGCGTATGCACTGTCAGCCCCTTTTGTGAATTTGCCGCCAGAATGCAGTTGGGTGAACACAATCTGGACTGTGGGAATGCCTTCTTCGGGATGGATGCCGACAGGAATCCCCCGGCCATTGTCCTCGACAGTGACACTGCCATCGGCATTCAGGGTGACAAGAATGTCTGTGCACCAGCCGCCGATTGCCTCGTCTGAGGCATTGTCGATGACTTCAGTGATGATATGCAGGGGATTTTCCGTGCGGGTGTACATACCCGGGCGCTGACGGACAGGTTCAAGACCTTTCAGTACCTTGATTGAATCTTCACTGTATCCGGTGTTTTTCTCTGCCATAAAGGTTCTGGAACAGGCGGTCTGCCGGTTCGGATGGATGATAAATTGCGGATTTTACAACGGTCGGGGGGATAACCCAAGACACCATCGTCATAAAATCGCAGGATTGACAGGTTTTTTCCCTCCGTTTTTCCTATAAAAAACAAGGTCTTCTGTATTGATGTCAGTATTTTTGAGGGACTTTACTGGAAATCTTGGAACTGAAACGCATCAAGGCTGTTGATATTATTGGATTTATTCCGCTGAGACATTGATGTTTCAGCATGATTCGTATATAATCTTCTTTCACTACAGGTTTCGCCCGTTGTTTTAAGGGGCAGAAGGAAGAAACAGATGGGCTTTAGCCCATTTTTTTTTCATCATGCCCCGCCCGCCTGATGTGGAGAGTGATGGGGGAACCGCAATTGGAACAGGAGCATCATTTGTTGGAAGAACTGATTGAAAAGACGGTGGCTGGCTGTGGCTACGAACTCGGGGATATCGAGCGCGCGCCAGGAGGGATCCTGCGTGTTTACATCGATTGCCTGCCTGACCAGGCAGGCAATGGTGGCGGTATTTCATTGGATGACTGCGAAACCGTCAGCCGTCAGCTGTCCCATGTCCTGATGGTTGAGGATGCCGATTATGAGCGTCTGGAGGTATCGTCTCCAGGTTTGGACAGACCCCTGAAGAAATTCCAGGACTTTGTCCGCTTCACAGGTGCTGAAGCGTGGGTCAGGCTCCGCCGTCCGGTTGAGGGATTGAACCGGAAAACATTCCAGGGAATCCTGTTGCAGCCAGAAGGAGATGAGATTGGTCTCGAGTTCGACAATCCAGATGGGAAGACCAGTTCCGTATTACATTTCACAATTCCGGATATAGACCGGGCACACCTGGTACCCCAGGTGGATTTTAGGAGCCGCAAAGCATGAGTCTTGAAATTCTTCAGTTAGTGGATGCGCTGGCGCGCGAAAAAAATGTCAGCAAGGAGATTGTCTTGGAAGCCTTGGAGCACGCAATGGCCCTGGCAACCAAGAAACGTTATCCGGGTGATGTGGATATCCGTGTCGCGATTGACAGGGAAACCGGTGAACGTGAGTCTTTCCGCCGCTGGAAAGTGGTTCCTGATGAGGCGGGTCTTCAGCAGCCTGACCAGGAAATCCTGTTTTTCGAGGCAAGGGAGCAGTTTCCGGATATTGAGGTAGGCGAATACATTGAGGAGCCGATTGAATCCAGTGACTTCCTTGGGCGACGGTTTGCGCAGGACACCAAGCAGATTGTCCTGCAGCGTATCCGTGATGCGGAACGTGAACAGAACCTGAATGATTTCCTTGAACGGGGGGAATCCATTGTCAACGGGGTCATCAAACGGATGGAAAAGGGCGATGCCATCATTGAGTTCAGCAAGGTGGAAAGCCGTCTGCCGCGTGACCAGATGATCCCAAAGGAAAACCTGCGTGTCGGCGACCGTGTCAGTGCCTGCATCTACCGCGTTGACCGTGGCCCCCGTGGAACCCAGGTTCTGCTGTCACGGACGTCTCCTGAGTTCATCAAACAGCTGTTTGCCCGGGAAGTGCCGGAAATTGAAGATGGCCAGCTTGAAATCAAATCGGCCGCCCGTGATCCCGGTATCCGTGCCAAGATCGCTGTCCATGCACTCGACAGGCGTATTGATCCTATCGGCACCTGTGTCGGGATGCGTGGTTCCCGTGTCCAGGCGGTTACCGGCGAACTCTCCGGTGAACGTGTGGATATCGTGTCTTGGTCAGACGATCCGGCACAGTTTGTCATTGGCGCATTGGCGCCTGCTTCGGTGAGCTCGATTGTCGTTGATGAAGACAAGCATGCGATGGATGTCATCGTTGATGAGGAAAACCTGGCAATTGCTATCGGCAGGAACGGTCAGAATGTCCGTCTGGCAACTGAACTGACCGGCTGGAAAATCAACATCATGACGGAAGAGGAGGCTGATGACAAGAATGCCCAGGAAAGGGCGGAGATTCAGGAACTCTTCATGAAGAAACTGGATGTCGAACAGGATGTCGCCGATGTCCTGATTGATGAAGGATTCACAACCATTGAGGAAATCGCCTATGTCCCGATGAACGAGATGCTCGAGATTGAGGCTTTTGATGAAGAAACCGTCAAGGAGCTGCGTCAGCGTGCCCGGGATGTCTTTGTCAGTGAAGAGATCGCTTATGAAGAAGCGACCAAGGATATGGAACCGGCACTCAGGGACCTTGATGGGATGACGACTGCCATTGCGACAAAATTGGGCAATCAGGGCATCCTGTCTGTTGAGCGTTTTGCCGGTCTGGCATATGACGAGTTTGGCGCAATCCTGGCATTGCCTGCTGAACGTGCCCGCCAGCTGCTGGAAAACGAACTGGCGGATGTTACAGACGAGGAGCAGCAGCTGATTGATGAAAAATATGATGATGCAGCGAGGGCGCTGCAGGAAACCGCCCGTACACTGATGGAATCCAGATAAATAGGACACGGGATCTACAAAGTCCTGAAGTACCTATCGGAAAATGAAGGAAAAGGGGAACCATGGCAATCAATACTCCAGGTGAAAAACGAAAAATCTCCATCTCAAGGAAGGAAACCAGTGAAATCCGTCAGGCAGATGCTGCTGGCCGTTCAAGGACAATCCAGGTGGAAGTCCGCAAGAAACGGACGATTGTCAGACGTGATGAGCAGGCGGAAGTCCGTGCTGAAATCGCCCGTCGCAAGGCGGTGCCTGTCATTGAGCACAACTGTGCCGACTTCTCCGATACCGCCGTCGACCAGGATTCCTCCGGCTGTCACCTTTTCTTCACATCGAATGCCGTTTCTGGTGATTTCAATCACATCGCCGTTGTCGGCAATCACACAGTTTTTGGCAGGCACGCCCATCAGCTGGGCAAGCCTTGCATGCTTCACCAGCATCCGGTATTCACCGTGCACCGGGATAAAGAATTTCGGTTTGGTGAGAGCGAGCATAAGCTTCAGGTCTTCTTGCGGAG
>CALGGD010000228.1 GCA_937916185.1 uncultured Oxalobacter sp.
GTCGGCAAGATCGGTATCGGCCGTATCAACCGAGGCCGTGTCCGGGGCAATCAGGAAGTCGTTGTCATGAATGGTCCAGGTTCAACCCCGGTCAAGGCACGCATCAATCAGGTGCTGTCATTCAAGGGTTTGGAACGCACCGTCATTGATGAGGCATCAGCCGGGGACATCGTCCTGGTAAACGGCATTGAGGATATCGACATCGGTTCCACGCTCTGCGATCCAGAAACCCCTGATGCCTTGCCGATGCTCAATATCGATGAACCGACCCTGACCATGAATTTCATGGTCAATACCTCACCGTTTGCCGGACGTGAGGGCAAGTTCGTCACAAGCCGTCAGATTCGCGAACGGCTTGACCGTGAGCTGAAATCCAATGTGGCGTTGCGGGTCTCCCCGACAGATGATGATACAGTCTTTGAAGTGTCTGGACGCGGTGAACTGCATCTCACCATCCTGATTGAGAACATGCGCCGTGAAGGTTATGAACTGGCAGTGTCACGTCCCCGGGTCGTCTATAAGACCATTGACGGGGTCAAGCATGAACCTTACGAAGCATTGACGGTGGATGTCGATGAAGGAAACCAGGGCAGTGTCATGGAAGAACTGGGGCAGCGCCGTGGGGAACTGCAGGACATGCAGCCAGATGGTAGGAGCCGTGTCCGTCTTGAATACCGTGTCCCTGCCCGTGGACTGATCGGTTTCCAGAGCGAATTCATGACCCTGACCCGTGGTACCGGCATCATGAGCCATGTGTTTGATGGCTATTATCCGGTTGACCCAGGCAATGACAAGGCAGGCAGACGCCGGAATGGGGTGCTGATTTCCGGTGTCAACGGCGCGGCTGTCGCCTACGCCATCTGGAAACTCCAAGACCGTGGCAAAATGTTCGTCAGCCACAATGATCCTGTCTACGAAGGCATGATCATCGGCATCCATTCCCATGACAATGATATCGTCGTCAATCCAATCAAGGGCAAACAGCTGACCAATATCCGTGCTTCCGGCACTGATGAAGCTATCCGGCTTGTGCCACCTGTCCAGATGTCCCTGGAATATGCCGTCGAGTTCATTGAAGACGATGAACTGGTTGAAATCACGCCAAGCAGCATCCGTATCCGTAAACGTCTATTGACGGATATTGAACGTCGCCGTGAACGCCGCAGCTGATTGTTGATGGGAGGGCAGAAGGGGGCTTCGGCTCCCTTTTTCTGTTACGGGAAGAATGCACTTGACAGACAGGATACAGAACGGTCTAATGAAAACCTTTCCTGTCAGAATCATAACGATAAGATGATAAAAGGAGGTTTCCCGTGAACAAAAACGAACTGGTCGAATATATCGCGAAAACAGCCGATATTTCCAAGGCATCCGCAGCCCGTTCATTGGAGGCCACCTTGGAAGCGGTCACTGAAACCCTGCGGAAGGGGGGCGCAGTGACCTTGGTCGGTTTTGGGACATTCTGTGTCAGTGAACGAGCATCAAGGACAGGTCGTAATCCCCGTACCGGTGAGACCATCCAGATTGGGCCTGCCAGATTGCCGAAATTCAAACCTGGCAAGATCCTGAAAGACTACCTTAACCCCTGATGCTGCTGGTTGGTACATGCTGGTCGATTGCTTGGATGATAAAAAACCACTTGCAATTTCATAGAAAAAATAATAGAATGAATATTTCTGCTGACGCTGATTGTGTTGCAGTTGACTGAAGAAGTGGAAGGGTGCTTAGCTCAGTTGGTAGAGCGTCGCCCTTACAAGGCGAATGTCGGGAGTTCGACCCTCTCAGCACCCACCAGACAGTCAATAACAGATTTTAGG
>CALGGD010000229.1 GCA_937916185.1 uncultured Oxalobacter sp.
GTGCTTTGAGGAAGGCGCCATTGTGAAAAAGGGACAGGTCCTTTTCCGTATCGACCCCCGTGACTACCAGGCATCTGTCCAGAGTGCCCAGGCGGCATTGAACCATGCCGAAGCCAACAAGACCCAGGTTGACCTGAAACTGAAACGTTATAAACCGCTGGTCGGCATCGATGCCATCAGCAAACAGGAATACGATGATGCGGTTGCTGCGGCAAAACAGGCCGCCGCCGATGTCCAGTCCGCACGTGCCGCCCTGTCCAAGGCCCGGCTGAACCTTGAATATGCGAATGTCCTGTCACCGATCACCGGCCGTATCGGCAGGGCGCTGGTCACTGAAGGGGCATTGGTCGGTCAGAATGAACCGACCCTGCTCGCCACCGTCCAGCAGATTGACCCGATGTACCTGAACCTGACCCAGTCCAGTTCTGACCTGATGAAACTGCGCCAGGACATGCTCAACGGCACATTGAAGAATGCAGGCGACAGCATCCCGGTGACCATGAAACTGGAAGATGGTACAGAATATTCTGAAAAAGGTTCCCTGCTGTTCTCGGACATCACGGTTGACCCGACAACCGGTGAAATCTCAATCCGTGCGTTGTTCCCGAATCCAAAAGGGCTGCTGCTGCCCGGTACGTTCGTCCGTGCAAAACTGGAACAGGCTGTCAATGAAAACGCCATCATGGTGCCACAACAGGCTGTCCTCCATACCAATGAAGGCGATTCCGTCATGGTGCTGAACAGCGAAGACAAGGTGGAATCCCGCAAGATTGTCACCGGCGCAGTGGCGGGAACCCGCTTCATTGTCAAGGAAGGGCTGGAACCCGGCGACCGGGTGGTTGTGGAAGGCCTGCAGAAAGTCAAGCCGGGCATCCAAGTGAAGGCAGTTCCCTGGCAGGATCCTGAAAAGAAAGAAACCCCTGGCCAGGTTCAAGGCGTTGCGCCTGTTGAACAGGCCGGGAAAACCGACGGGACTGACGGGAAACAGCAGCCTGCCGCTTCAAAGGACTGACCGGAAGACAACGAGGATCCCCTCTTATGGCTAGATTTTTCATTGACCGTCCAATCTTCGCATGGGTGATTGCGATTTTCATCACGCTGGGCGGGCTCCTGTCCATGTTCAACCTGCCTGTCGCGCAGTATCCGAACGTCGCACCACCACAGGTCTCCCTGTCAGTCACTTATCCTGGTGCAACCGCACAGACTGTTGAAGACAGTGTCATCCAGATCATTGAACAGGAAATGAACGGGGCGACCGGGCTGTATTATTTCGAGTCGGAATCCTCCAGCGGTTCCGGCAAAATCCCTGTCCTTCACTCCGGAAACCGACGTTGAACTGGCATCAGTCGATGTGCTGAACCGCCTGAAACGTGTGGAATCCCGGCTGCCGGACGCTGTCAACCAGCAGGGTATCAACATCAACAAATCCCGACGGAACTATATGGCGATTGTCCAGCTGACCTCGACAGACGGCTCATTGGGTGCCATCGACCTGGGCGACCTGACCTACCGCAATGTGCTCTATGAAATCAAGCGTATCCCGGGGGTTGGTGATGCGACGGTCTTTGGTTCTGAAAAAGCCATGCGTGTCTGGCTGGATCCGGTCAAGCTGACGGGCTTCCATCTGACGGCTGCTGATGTGGCAACGGCGGTCAAGAACCAGAATATTGTGGTAACGCCTGGCGCCATTGCAAACCCGCCGAACACCGGTAATGAGACCTTTACGGCAAACGTGAATGTCCATGGACAGCTGCAGACGAAGGAGGAATTTGAGAACATCATCCTCCGTGCAAACACCGATGGCTCCACTGTCCGGATCAAGGATGTCGGCCGGGTTGAACTGGGCGGACAGACCTATGACAAGTTCGCCCGTCTGGACGGGAAACCGGTCAGTGGTTTCGGTGTGCTGCCTTCCGCCACGGCGAACACGATGGAAACCAT
>CALGGD010000230.1 GCA_937916185.1 uncultured Oxalobacter sp.
CGTTGATTTTATTGAAAACAGCTTTTTCAACTCAAAAAAGCGCGGAAAACAGGAAGGAGGCAGAAAGTGGCGGAATACGCAGTCTCATTGACGGGATCACTCGACTTTTCTCCCGATAGCACCGTCAGGGAAATCCTGCAGAACGTGCGCATGATCCTGTCCACCCGTGTGGGCACCGTACCGCTTGACCGGGATTTCGGTGTTTCCTGGGACATGGTTGACCAGCCGGTAGGCGTAGCGAAACTCATGATCCAGGCACAGGTCATCGAAGCCGTCCAGCAGTATGAACCCCGTGCGAAAGTCACCCACGTTGCATTCGATGAAACCGGCGCGATGGAAGGGCAGCTGAGGCCGACCGTCACCGTCAGCATTCCGGGATAGGTCTCAGGCAGGCAGGGCTGCCATGTCAAAAGACTGGATCAAGTCGATTTCCGGCTGTTTCTGGTTCAGGATTTCTTCCGTATCGTAATCTGCCTGGAGACCCAGCCAGAATCCGGAAGAAGTCCCGAAAAACTTGGCAAGCCGGACAGCAGTGTCAGCGGTGACGCTGCGTTTGCCGTTGCAGATTTCGCTGATGCGCATAGCAGGCACATGGATAGCCTTTGCCAATGCATATTGGCTGATACCCATCGGTTTCAGGAATTCCTCCAGCAGGACTTCTCCTGGATGGATGTTTGGCAGTTTATCCATTGTTGACCTCCTTAATGGTAATCGCAGATTTCGACACGTTCCGCATTGCCGTTGTCCCAGATGAAGCAGATGCGCCATTGCTTGTTGATGCGGATGCTCCATTGGCCGTCCCTGTCCCGTTTCAACCTTTCCAGATGGTTGGACGGGGGGATCTTCAGGTCACCCAGATGGCGGGCGTTGTTGAGCATACGCAGCTTCCTGCGGGCAACCGCCTGCATCTCAACAGGAAGGCGGCTGCTGGCAACGCCGTTGTAAATAGCCTCTGTAATGCGGTCGTGGAACGAAACAATCATGCAGCAATAGTACCGTATGACAATATTATTGTCAAACAATATTAATTTTCAGATGGAGAAAACATGGCAGACACAGAAACCTTCCCACGCTGGAACCTGCCTGACGTCGATTTCCTTGAAACCGACGCATCAGCCATCCAGTCCGGCATCATCACCGGCTATGAAACCGCAGCAGGGCGGTCCCTTGCGCCCGGCGACCCCGTCAGGCTCTTTTTGCTGACCGTTGCCGATGTCATCATCCAGCTGAGGGACAAGGCGAACATCGCAGCCCAACAGAACATCCTGTCCTATGCACGGGGGCAATACCTGGACGCATACGGCGTCAACATGGCAACACCGCGCCTGCCTGAAGCCTATGCCATCACCACCTTCCGGTTCACCCTGCTGCAATGGATCCGTGCAGGTGGCAAAGTCATGCCGGGACTGCAACGCAGACGCAAGGCAGAATGCAGACTCTGCCTGACCGACCCGGAAACCAAAGCAGGGGAAACCCTGCCTTGGCTCAACCTTGTTTGACAGCTGTCAACGTCAGCGAATACCCCAGCGCATCCAGCACAGATTCCATCGCTTCAACACTGATGGACTGCTTGCTGAAATCAAACAGGTTGGCGACATAAGTCCGGCTGAACCCCAGCTTCTTGGCCAAAGCCATCTGGCTGATACCGCTTTCCAGGAAAGCATTCCACATCAGCATCCGTGCCTGTTCCTTCAGGCCGACATAAACCTTGATTTCACCTTCACGGGCTTCAGATGGCATCGGGAAGGACTTCTTCTGCTTGCGGTAAAACACCTGCAGCCAGGCAAACATCGACTCCGTGACATCTTCAAGACAGGCATCATAAGTCTTGCCGGTCATGCTGTAGCCGGGTACATCCCGGCAAGTACCGATATAACCATCGTCGGTCTTAATGATTTTAACAGGGTAATACATTACAATTCTCCTGGGAGGTAAAGGTAACCACCCCCTTCCGGGGTGGTGTTGGTTATCGGGGTTTCTTTGAGCGGTGACCCTGTTTCCGCTTCGTTCCTTTCTTCAGTTTTTCAGTTCTTTCCTTTTCGTATCTCACCTCGAATCCGAAGAACTTAAAACCGATTCGGAACTTTGTTTTTTGCTCTACCACATATTTTTACCTCCTTTCTATCGTCTTCCGATGGTTATAATTATAAACTTATTTATTTAAATGTC
>CALGGD010000231.1 GCA_937916185.1 uncultured Oxalobacter sp.
TTTTTTTCAGAGATAGGCAGAAACCCTTTCCCCAAATTCAATACAGAACCGGTTCAGAGCTGATTTCCAGTTCTGAATCGGCATCGTCCATTTCCTGGATGCCTCCATTATAGCCAGCCAAGCGACCTTCAGGGCAGCACCATCATCAGGGAACATCTTGTGCCGGGTCGTTGCCTTGCGGATGACGCTGTTGAGCGATTCGATGGCGTTGGTGGTGTAAATGACCCTGCGGATATCTCCCTCATAACTGAACATCGGGGAAATCCTTACCCAGTTCCTCTCCCACATTTCGGCAATCCGGGGATACTGCGGCCAGTCCTGCCTGAACTGTTCAAGTTTCGACAGGGCTTCCTGCTCGTTCACCGCCTGATAGATGGTCTTGAGCCGCTCGGTGACACCCTTGTAGTCTTTCCATGAAACGGTCTTGAGACTGTTCCTGACCATATGGACGATGCACAGCTGCACGGCTGTCTGGGGATAGACTGCCTCTATTGCTTCAGGAAAGCCTTTCAGCCCATCAACACAGGCTATCAGGATGTCCTTGAGTCCCCGGTTCTTCAATTCGGTCAGGATGCCCAGCCAGAACTTCGCGCCCTCATTCTCTGTCAGCCAGAGCCCCAGCAGCTCTTTCTTGCCTTGGAGGTTGATGCCCAGGACGATATGGATGGACTTGTTGACTATCCGCTGGCCGTCACGGACCTTCACGACGATGCCGTCCATGAAGACGATGGGGTAGACGCTGTCAAGCGGCCTGTTCTGCCATTGGCGGACATCCTCGATGACGCTTTCAGTGATATGGCTGACCAGTGTCGGGGAGATGTCGACATCGTACATCTCCTTGATGGTTGCGGTGATTTCACGGGTGGTCATGCCTTTGCTGTAAAGGGCGATGACCTGCTGGTCGAGGATACCGCTCCTGCGCTGCCCCTTCTGGACAAGCTGGGGTTCAAAGCTGCCATCCCTGTCCCTGGGGACATCGATGGTGATGGGACCTTTCTCGGTCTTGACGGTCTTCCTTGATTTGCCATTGCGGCTGTTGGAGGTGGGGTTTCTGGCATACTTCTCATAGCCTAGGTGGGCGGCCAGTTCCCCTTCGAGGGCTTTCTCCATCAGGCGCTTGCGCATGCCCATGATGAAGGCGTCGATTTCTTCCGGTTTGATGCCTTCGACATCAAGCCGGTTGATGATGTCATTGATCTTGTCTTGTTCCATTTGTGGCAATTCCATTCTGATTTCCTCCTAGTTATCAGATTTTAAAATTTCCACAGAAACGTTTACAGTTT
>CALGGD010000232.1 GCA_937916185.1 uncultured Oxalobacter sp.
AACCTAGGGCATTTCAACCGAAGAAGTCTTTTTTCAGATGCCATGCCTGCCGGAGATAGTCACGCGCTTTCCGTTTTGCCTCGGTGCCGTGGTTCATATTGGCATCTGCCCGTGGCAGTTCAGGGGTACTGGTGAGGGAGCAGACATCTGCAATGAAGCCTTTGAGAACGGTTTCTGGATCTGTCCGCATACGGAAACACAGTTCAAAGAACTCAAGCGGAACCGCAACCGGAACATCCTGTGTCGATGAAGAGACAAAACGTCCTTGTTGCCCCGGAACCAGTCCTCTGGGTGCAAGGAAACCTTCTGGATGTTTGGCATTCCGCCAGCCGATGCTGTTGGAATTATGGGTTTCGCGTGAGAACTCATAGACATCGAGGTCAAATGCACGGCGTAGTGTCTGGTCAACATAGGGATCAAAACGGTATCCATTCTTGCCACGCGATGGACCGGATGATTTCCGTGGAATCAGGCAGGCGAGTCCGATCAATGGTGTGTCATCGGTCTGTTCTTGAAGCCGTTTCTGGCAACTGGTGGCATTGGAGACTTCGCCCTGTAACGTCATTTCCTGTCCTTGGTATCTGATCGTCAACTGGGCATCATTTCCTGTCACGGAAACTGCAAGCAATTCAGAATCATAGAATAGGGTTGATTTCACAGGGGTCTCCAATGTCGGTTGAAAGGCATAAGACCTTTGATGACTTTTTAAATCTATAGCAAAAACAGGATAACTGCAATGACCGAGACCATAAAACCTGTATGTTCAGGGGGATTCCTGTCAATCTGACAGGAAGTCTGATAGGAACAGACAGATGAAAAAGGTAAAATAACTGTTTAATTGCCCAAATGGGGAAACAGACTTCAGGAGATGATTGAGAATGTATATTGTGACAGGTGGAGCCGGGTTCATTGGCAGTGCGATGGTCTGGAAACTGAATCAGATGGGAGTTGATGACATCCTCATTGTTGACAATCTGGCATCTACGGAAAAATGGAAAAACCTTGTCAACCGCAAATTCACTGAATACCTCCATCGTGATGCCTTCCGCAAGATGGTGGAAGAGGGCAGGTTGCCTGATCAGATTGAGGGGATTATCCATATGGGCGCCTGTTCATCCACGACAGAGCGCAATGTCGATTTCCTGATGGGCAACAATGTCAATTACAGCAAGATGCTTTGCCGCTTTGCGATGGCGAAAGGCATCCGTTTCATCAATGCAAGCAGTGCAGCCACTTATGGGGCAGGTGAACAGGGTTTTTCTGACAGCATTGAAACAGCACTGAAACTGAAGCCATTGAATGCCTATGGCTGGTCTAAGCAGCTGTTTGACCTATGGGCAATCCGTGAAAACCGGATCAACAGCATTGCAAGCGTCAAGTTCTTCAATGTCTATGGACCGAATGAGTACCATAAGGGCGATATGCGGAGTGTCATCTGCAAGGTCTTTGCCGATATCCAGAAAGGTTTGCCTATCCGCCTGTTCAAGTCTGACCATCCCGACTATGGCGATGGGGAATCCCTCCGTGACTTTGTTTATGTCAAGGACTGTGTCAACGTGCTCTGGTGGCTGCTGGAGCATCCGGACGTCAATGGTATCCTGAACATTGGTTCTGGCAAGGCACGTTCCTGGAATGACCTGGCGAATGCGGTTTATGCGGCGATGGAACTGCCGGTCAATATCGAATATTTCGAGATGCCATCATCCCTGAAAGGCAAGTACCAGTATTTCACGGAAGCGGTCATGGACTGGAAGGCGAAGGTCGGTTGCGACGTGAAGTTCCATTCGCTGGAAGAAGGTGTTGCCGATTATGTCAGGAACTATATGATGCAGGGTGATCCGCATCTGGAGCAGGTTGGCTGAAATCAAATATTTCCTATATGAAAGTAAGGTGAAATGGCTAAAGGCGTAATATGTTGCATGACTACAGTTGTACCTGGTCTTATAAAAATAGGAAAAACTACTTTTTAAAAAAGACTTCGGTGAAATAAAAGCAACAATGCGTGTAGATGATGGGCTCTTTATTGTTGAAAAAGGGGGTAATTGTGTCCCTGTTAAAGATGGCTGGATGCCAGAAGTTAGGAAAAATGCTGTCATTAAAGACGATATTCTTCAAGAAGATATTGAATGTAATTCACCGTCAACTGCTGGTTGGATAGCTATGGGTAAAAGTTGCAATGGTTGGAAAATCTGGAAAGATGAAGAAGGACAAGCTATAGATATATATAGAAAGAAGCTAAAGTATAATGATTGATTATCAAAGAGTATCTTTCCGATTTTTTTAAATCATTTTTTCTATATATAACAAGCGGAAAAAATAACTACCTTATAAATGTAAATATAATCTTCTAAATAATTATTCGTTATTATAAAAATCTATTAGATTAATAATTTGAGTTTAATCTGGTTTCTTCTTTTTCATTAAAGTAGCTATTCTTTATCAATCTTCTTTGACCAGTATTCCCGGGTAATCCGGAACAGGACTGGGGAAAGCAGCAGCAGGGCTATCAGGTTGGGGATTGCCATCAACGCATTCAGCAGGTCAGCCAGGGACCACAATGCCTCAAGATTCACAAACGGGAAGGTACCGAAAGGCACAATCAAAACCCAGATGATGCGGAACCATTTGATGGATTTGACACCGAACAGGTACTGAGTGCATTTCTCACTGTACAGGCTCCAACCGATGATGGTGGTCAGCGCAAAAAGGGCAAGACCGATACTGACGATGTACTGACCGAAGCCGGGCAGGGCACTTTCAAAAGCGGTCACCGACATGGCTGCCCCGTTATGGCCGCTTTTCCAAGCACCGGTAATGACAATTGACAGCCCTGTGATGGAACAGATGACGATGGTATCCAGGAAAACCCCCAGCATGGCAATAATCCCCTGTTGTTGGGGGCTGTCGGTCTGGGCGGTGGCATGGGCAATCGGTGAACTGCCCATTCCGGCTTCATTCGAGAAAATGCCACGGGCAATCCCGAATCGGATGGCACTCCAGACTGTTGCACCAAGGAATCCACCGGTAGCCGCCTGCGAAGTGAATGCACTTTTAATAATCAGTCCGATTGCGGCAGGGATTTCGGCA
>CALGGD010000233.1 GCA_937916185.1 uncultured Oxalobacter sp.
CCTCTTTTCCAAGGAAGACAAGATTGTCTTGGGTTTTGAAAATGGCAGGGCCAAACGCCCACACGCATCACTCTCCTCAGCGTGGAACAACCTGTACAGGTACTATAAGACCCGCATCAAGGATTTGAACAACTACCGCATTTGGACACCGGTGACAGCTTTGGCTGTTGGCTACCTTCTGATGTACATGATCCTGGACGACATCTGGCAGCCAGGCCTTGAAAGCAACATGACCCTCATCGACATGCTTTGGGTCCCCGGCATTATCTGCAGTGCAGGTATGTTCTGTATCATGTGGGCGGTGTACCGATGGACTTCCTTTCGGTTCAGGCCCGTCAAACGGATTTTCACCTGTACCGGCTTTGGCCTGCTGGCACTGGCCGCCTTGGGAGTCCTTTGGCTCCTATTCTCATATGACTGGCCCTTCACCCTCTTCTATTGGCTGCTTTGGCTCTTCCCCGCCCTTTTCGGTATGAAATGGCATGCTGTACCAGGTGAAGCCGGACAAAAAGAACTGCAAGCCATTGAAGGTCTTAAAATGTATATCAACACAGCAGAAAAGCACCGTCTGGAAATCATCAATTCACCAGAAACAAGTGTTGGGCACTACGAGGCCATCTTACCCTTTGCCATTGCATTGGGCTGTGTTGAGACCTGGCAGAAACGCTACGCGCCCATCTTGGAACAGCTCAACTATGTCCCGGGATGGCTTGAAAGACCTGCGGCAGCACAGCGCATCGTCCGTGACGCACACTGGCATATGCGTTATGATGCCGCCTTGAGGAACAGCATGTTCTCAGCGGTATCTGAAGTACCTGCCAGCACAACAGATGCCATCAATCAGGCAATCGCCAATAGCCAGGAGACTGCGTCTTTCTTCTCATCAGGCGGCGGTTTCCGCAGTGGTAGTTCTGGCGGGTTTTCTGGACGCGGCTCAGGTGGCGGCGGTGTCGGTGGTTGGTGATACTGTCCTGTTCCTGCTTTAGCGGGACACCGGCTGCAGCCTGCAGTCTATAATCTGGGAACGCTTGTGGTGAATAAAGTCTTTCTTTGAAAAAGCCTTGTACCTCGCATGAAAAGCCTTATGAAAACAGTGGCGGCACAGAAAACCCGTCTGGTCATTCTCTGGATGGTATGGATTTTTTTCGCCTTGACAGGCCTGTCCCCTGCCCTTGCGGACGCAAGCCACACTGGCAGTACTGCATCTGTAAAAAACGAAGCCACCCTCAAATGGGTGGCTGATGAGGGGGAAAGCGCAGATGGAAACAAGACGCTCCAATGGGTGACAGACGAAGAACCGGCTCCTGATACAGAACCTCGCCCCCAAAATGAACCTGCTGCGAAAAAACAGGCTGCCCTTAAAAAAATAACAGATGCCGAACTCAGAAAAGAACGCATCCGCCAGGCCATCAAAAGGGAACGTATCCTCAACTATGACATTTCCGCCATCATTGACAAAGATGCTTCCATGACCGTGACAGAGCGCATCACGGTCAATGTCGAGAACATGAAAATCAGGCACGGCATCACCCGGACTTACCCCATCAAGATGCGTGACGGGGAAGATGGGCTCTATAAATTCGGTTTTGAGCTGCTTTCCACCAAACTGGATGGTGAGGACGTTGACTGCAAGTCCCAGGAAAAAGGGCTGATGGTGGGCATGGCACTCGGCAGTGCCAAGACAACCGTCCCCAGAGGGGTGCATACCTATGAAATCGTTTATAAGACAACCGGTCATGTCCGTTCGCTTGATGACCATGACGAAATCTATTACAACGCCATCGGGCTGGATGTCATCTTCCCGATTGACAAGGCTTCTTTCAGCCTGACACTGCCGGATGGTACAAAACCCCTGCTCACCAAGGCCTACACCGGCAAATCCGGTGAACGTGGTGGAGATTACAGGATGACAGGTGACATGGCGTTCGCCACCACCCGCACCCTCCTGCCCAAGGAAGGATTCACCGTGGTGGTCGGCTGGCCAAAAGGCGTAGTCACTGTACCAGAACGTCCCTGGATCAATTCCCACCGCAACATCGTCCTGCTGGCCATCATCGGGATTGTCATCGCAGTCCTTGCCATTGGCTGGTTCTGGCAGTTCCACCGGAACCGGCCACCCGCCGTCTATCCGATTTTCACCCCGCCTGATGATTTGTCCCCAGGGAAAGCTGCTTATATCAACAAAGGGAAATACACCCCCATCATGTTGCAGACAGACCTGCTCTGGTCGGCTATCAAGGGGTATTGCCGTATGGACTGCAATGACCCGAAGCATACTGTTTTCAACTGGATCCAGAAAGACAGCCAGGCAGGAACCGCCCAGACCGGTCGGAAAAGGAACCGGCGGTCATGGAAATCCGCCAAAGACCTGCCCGGCAAGATTGCCAACGCCCTTTTTGCAGTAGTGGATAAAATTGTCCTGGGTTATGAGAGTTCGAAATCCAAGCGGCCGCATAATACCCTGACCTCGGCATGGAACAACCTGTACCAGTACTATAAAACCCGCCTGAAGGACAATGCCGACTCAAAATACAGTACACCACTTGCAGCACTTGTCATCGGCTATCTTCTGATGCTGTTCATCCTGGATGACATCTGGCAGCCTGGATTACAATCCAGCCTGTCAACCTTGGACATGGTCTGGCTGCCCGGCATCATCTGCGGTGTCGGTATGATTCTGATAGCTGGTCTTGTCAGTGGCTGGGGCATGTACCGTTCCCAGATTTTCTGGCGCTTCACCGTCTGTGGCATTGTCTTGGGACTTGCTGTACTCGCTTTCTTTGTCCTCTGGCTGATATTCATCGGTGACTGGATATTCTCCATTTTCTACTGGCTGCTATGGATGCTGCCAACCCTTTTCGCCCTGAAATGGAACAGCATCCTGAACAAGGAAGGCCTGGCAGAACGGCAGACGGTCGAAGGGCTGAAGATGTATATCAACACTGCTGAAAAGCACAGGCTGGAACTCATCAATGCCCCTGAAGACAGCGTTGCACAGTATGAGACCATCCTGCCGTATGCCATCGCCCTTGGCTGTGCTGATGCCTGGCAGAAACGCTATGCGCCCATTCTTGCCCAGCTGAACTATGTACCAGCATGGATGGAAAGACCCGCAGCCATGGCAGCAGCCTGGAATGAACGGCAACGGCTGCTTTATGAAGAACAGCTGCGGAACCGTATGTTCGCTGCAATGACAGAAGCACCGGTATCTGCGACAGATGCCATCAGACAGGCCATCGACAAGAGCCAGGAAACCAAGGTACGGTTTTCCTCTTCTTCAGGCGGCTGGAGTTCATCGGGTTCCAGCTCCGGTTCCGGCGGTGGTGGTTCATCTGGTGGCGGTTCCGGCGGTGGCGGTGTCGGTGGCTGGTAAGGCAAAGGCTTTTCACCCATTTGACAAGAAACAGGAAAATGAAACTTGACAGAAACTGGCATAATTTATAAAACCTCAACTATTGGAGACCATCATTGACAATCAAGGAATCACCATGAAGCTATTGAAACTCGTCCGGATCCTCTGTATCAGTGCTGGATTGGCTGTTGCTTTGGCTGGCAATGCCATGGCAGCTGACTTTTCCAAACTCATCATCCTGCATACCAACGACACCCATGGCTTTGACAAGCATGAGAACGGTTCCAATGGTATGGCAGTTGTCAGTCAAATCAAGAAGGATCTCAAGAAACAGGGATATGATGTCCTGCTGTTGGATGCCGGTGATGCCATCCAGGACAACAACCTGGTCAACTTCAGCAAAGGCAAAACGGCCATCGCTTTCATGAATGCTGCCGGTTACAATGCCGCCACGCTGGGCAACCATGAATTTGATTATGGGCAGGATATCCTGGCACAACGCATCAAAGAGGCGAAATATCCTTATGTTTCTGCGACGGTCTTTGTCGAAGCAACCGGCAAGACACTGGTTCCCCCCAGCATCCTGCTTGACCGTAAAAGCGGCAAGATCGGCATCATCGGCATGACCACGCCGGAAACCCAGGTCAGCACCAGCCCGAAAAACGTCTATGGCCTGAAATTCGTCGAAAAAGAAGAACTTTATAAGACTATCCAGAAACAGGTCGACGACCTGAAAGCCCAAGGGGCAGAACTGATCATTGGCCTTGGCCATATGGGCAGTGAAGAAGGCTGCATGGGCAACCGTTCTGAAGATGTCCTTGCCAATGTCAAGGGCATTGACATCTTCATTGACGGCCATGACCACAAAGAAAAGAACAGGGACATCAATGGCTCTCTGCTTGTTGAAACCGGCCATTACACCAAAAACATCGGCAAAGTCACTTTGCAAAATGGCAAATGGGTCGGTGAACTGATTCCTTTCGGTGTCTACAGCGTAGAGGACATGAAGGTTGCAGAACTGATTGCCAAGGCAGATAAAGAGGTTCAGGAAAAACTGGGGCAGAAACTTGGCACCAGCCGTGTCACCTTGAGCGGGGCTCGTGATCCTGGTGTGCGTACCCAGGAAATGCCACTGGGTGACTTCTGTGCTGATGCCTACCTGTGGCAGGCCCGTCAGGCCAATGTCCTGAAAGGACCTGTCGATATCGCCATCTGCAACGGTGGCAGCCTGCGGAAATCCCTGAATGCAGGCAGAATCACCCGTGGCGACCTTGTCGGGGTCCATCCGTACAACAATCAGATGTATGTCATGAAAATCACCGGCAAGAAACTATTGGAAATCCTCGAAGCCGCCACCAGCACCATTCCAGATGCGATGGGTGCCTTCCCCCAGGTTGCCGGGATGAAATACACCATCAATACCAAGGTCAAGTATGAACCTGGGGAAAAATACCCGAACTCTGTCTTCTATGCGCCCGCGAAACCGGGCAGCCGTGTCACCATCAACAGCATCGGTGGCAAACCGTTCAATCCTGATGCCATCTACACGGTTGCAACCATCGAATTCATTGCCATGTGGGGAGGTGACAATTATGGCGGATTGACGGGTAAAGACGCAAAAATCGACCTCCAGAGCATCGGTTATGTTGATGTGGAAACCTTTGAGAACTTCCTGGTCACCAGACTGAAAGGCAAGATTGGCAAACGCTATGCGAAATCACAGAACCGCATCATCATCAAATAACGGCTGTTGAAAAGAAAAGGATTGTCCACGATGAAAAAATGGGCTGTTCCCTGCCTGTTGGCATCCAGCTTCATGGCAGCCACCCCTGCCATGGCGGATTTCACCCGTTGGTTTGAGGATGAGATCACCGCCGAATACGGCGGTATCGAGTGCGGGGATATCACCAAAGGGAATCCGGCAAAGCGTGTGGAATACTGTCCCCAGATTATTGCGTCCACGTTCGCCAAGTGCATGGAGATCCTGGATGAACATGATCTGCCGGTCCGTGTTGCCGGAGGACATGGGGAGTGTCAGGCAGCCCACCTTGTGGGAGCCGCCGTCC
>CALGGD010000234.1 GCA_937916185.1 uncultured Oxalobacter sp.
CCCAGTCTGTCAGCGGGGCAGCCCCGTTATCCGGCTGCCTGGCTTGACGCCGTGCTTTGAGAACCATTTTGCATTCATCTCAAGCGCGTAACGGATCCAGTTCTTGCTGCAGTGGCTCGTGGTGGTCTGTGCCTTCATCTCTTCAATGTTGACGACCTTGCCATTGACATCGATGAAAGCGACAGACAATGGGATATAGGTGTCTTTCATCCACATACAGGTCTTCGCCGGCCCCTTGAAGTCAAAAAGCATCCCGCTGTCAGCCGGCAGGGACCTGCGGTACATCAGCCCCCTTTCATGTTCGGCTTCTGTCGAGGCGACCTCGACCTTGATGGATTTCCCCCCCGCTTTCAGCGTAGTGACCCGCATCGGTGGAACGGTCTGTTTATTGGTGGCCTGTTTCTTGACCGTCTTGGAAGACTGCTTCCCAGCAGAAGGCTTCACGGTGCTTTTTGTGTTGACTGTCTTGGATGTCGCTGTTTTTCCAGATGTTTTCGCCGCCGTCTTGGAGCCCGTTTTCTGTGCAACGGTCTTGGCATTGCCTGGTTTCACACTGTTCTTGGCTGCCACCGTTTTCTTAGCTGCGGATTTTGCTGTGGAAACCGGTTTTGACGCCGGCTTCACGGCAGCCTTTGCTGAGGCTTTGGCAGGCGTTGCTGTTTTCGCTGATACCGCAAAAGGCACGGCGGCCAATGTCAATGCCATCAACAGTGGACTGAACTTGAAGTATCTGGACACGGTCTTCTCCCTGAACGTCAATCGAGGACTTTTTTATTTTACCTCAGCAAGATGGTGTTTTTCTGCATATAGGCCAGAATATCCTTTGCCTTTCAGGAAGAAAGGCAGACATGGAACCTTGTCCGGTTCATCCCAAGCCTTCAGTCGCAGCAATCCTGAGGCAGATGCAGGTCTTTTTTAGGCTTCTTGCCCTGTTTCTTCTTTGATTTCAGTGATTTATGCGCCTGTTTGGACTTTTTCACTTTCAGGTTCTTCAGTGCGGCATCGCGTCAGCGGTGCCATGATGATGCGGTTGGGCAATGTGACATTGCCGATGCGGATAGGTGTAAAAAGTTTTTCGACTGCCATTGCGGCACCTCCCTGATAGGTTCTGGTCAGGAATGGAGGGAATTATCCCTTTCCTTGGATTTTCCATTATACGCAATCCAGGTGTGCATCATCCCGTCTTCCCGTTGCAAGACCATTGTCCATTCCAGTCAGCGTTATCGATATAATGAATCCTGTTGATGGTCTTTCAAGGATTTATGATGGCTAAACCGCTGATCCACTTTGTCCATGGCAAAGAAAGTGGCCCATGGGGTACCAAGATCCGTACTCTTGCAGATATCGCACAGGAAATGGGCTATGACGTAGAAAGCCTGGATTACTCCAGTACGTTTGATCCAGCAAAACGTGTCCAGATGCTGGTTGCATCCTGCAAGAAACGCCCGCCCTGCCTGCTCGCAGGCTCAAGCATGGGCGGATGGGTGGCTCTGAATGCGAGCGCTGAACTGATTGCCCTGGAAGGTCAATGCCTGAAAGGGCTTTTCCTGATGGCACCTGCGATTGATATTCCAGGTTATCCCCCTTACCGCGTTGGCTGCCCAGGGGATGCCATTGATATTGTCCATGGCTGGCATGACAGCCTGATACCCTATGCCAATGTGGTGGGATTCGCAGGCAGACATGACTGTTCCCTGCATCTGGTGAATGATGAACACCGCCTGAAAAACACACTGGACCATTTGGGACTGCTTTTCAGGAATTTCCTGACCCGGATGGAAAACGCGCTCTGACAGACTGATGCCCTTCTGAATCCTTTCCATGCACGATATCTGGAATCCATGGCATGGCTGCACCAAGATCAGCGAAGGGTGCAGGAACTGCTATATGTATTACCTGGACCGTAAACGGGGACAAGATCCCAGCAGGGTTTTCCGGACAGGAGCAGGATTCACCTATCCACTCCAGAAACGGCGCAACGGACAGTATGTCGTCCAATCAGGCGAAATGCTGAGGGTCTGCATGACTTCTGATTTTTTCATTGAGGAGGCAGACCCATGGCGGGAAGAGGCATGGCGGATCATCTCGCTGCGCCCAGACGTGTCCTTTTACCTGCTGACCAAACGCCCTGAACGGGTTGCAGGATGCCTGCCCCGCAACTGGGGAAACGGCTGGGACAATGTTTTTTTCAATGTGACCTGTGAGAACCAGCGCCGGGCCGATGAGCGGCTGCCTCTCCTGCTCTCGCTGCCTTTCAAGCACAAAGGCTTCATGGCGGCACCGTTGCTGGGCCCTATTGATGCCTCCCGTTATCTCGCCTCTGGGCAGATTGAACGGGTACTCTGTGGCGGTGAGAACTATGATGGTGCCCGCCCCTGCCATTATGACTGGGTACTGGACCTGTCCCGGCAATGCCGTGAACAGGATGTCACCTTCTGTTTCATCGAGACCGGCACAAAGTTTGTGAAAGATGGCAGAACCTATACGCTGCCTGACAAACGCCTGCAAAGCGTGATGGCTTTCAAGTCAGACGCTTCTTATCAGGGCAAACCCATCCATTTCCATCTACATGATGATTTTGGGCTGCCGATTCCTGATGAACTGCTTTACCGCCCTGGCTACCGTCAATGCTGTATGACCTGCGCCAGCAGGATGGTCTGCAACGGCTGCAGCAACTGTGGACTCTGTGGACTGGATTAGCAGCAGGGAAACATCCGCTGACTGTCAGAACCCTTCATCACGCTTCAGTTTCTCACCGTTTGATTCTTCCTCATCCTGACTGTCTTCAATATCGGAACGCATTGCCATCCGTTCAATCAAGGTCTGGGGTCCGGTCTGTTTGGGAATCGGGCGTGATGTCATGTAAAAGACACCGATGAATGTCAGGATAAAGACTGACCAGACTGTGATGAGGTCACCGATGGACGGCTCGACACCGTTCGGCGAAGGCAGGAAAGTTATCGCGGCAGAATACAGGAAGAAATACCCCGGGAAAAGCCCTACCGCAAAGCCAAGGAAATGGGAAACAAACTTACGGGAACCTTTTTTCTGATTATAGGCATAGACCCGCCACCAAGAGATAAGCCACACCAGGGCAGATATGATAAGAATTGCAATAATCATCTGCCCTTTCCCTTTCAATTGATGCCAGCACAGAATCCCCCCGTTTCCCGGAGCCAGAAGATTCCTGTGCCATGACGGATCTTCCCTGTTCCAGGTGACAATCTTATAGCTTTTATGCACACGGGTAAATATGCAGGTTTCTGCAGGAATATTCTCCATTCTTCCCCAGGAAATCTCCCAACCTGCCCTGCATCCTGCCGCACAGGCCAGCACCGTGCCATGCAACAGGAAACCCGTTGGAAGCATCTATTTCCAACGGGTTTTCATGACTTTTCAGGGGACTGTCAGAATTTGACTTTGTCTGGATGCAGGCACATTCCGCCGCAATCCGTCAGGGCATCAATCGCTGCGGTGTCTTCTGCACTCAGCTTGAAGCCAAAGACATCGATATTCTGCAGGATGCGTGCAGGGGTGACCGATTTGACGAGTGGCAGCAGCCCCTTGTCCAGCACCCAGCGCAGGCAGACCTGGGCAGGTGTCTTCTTGAGCCTTTCCGCAATCTGCATGATGGTCTGGTTGACCAACGCATCACCGCGTCCCAGCGGGCTCCATGCCTCGACCTGGATGCCTTTCTGCCGGCAGTACTCAACCGCTTCAACCTGCTGATAGCCTGGATGCACTTCAATCTGGTTGACTGCGGGAACAACCTCGCATTTATCCAGCAACGGTTCCAGATGGTGCGGCATGAAGTTGCTGACGCCGATTGCCCGGATCTTGCCATCTTTGTAGAGCTGCTCCATCGCACGCCAGGTATCGTAATTGATCTGCATCCAGGTGTCAGGGAACTGTGTCTGGATAGCTGGCCAATGGATCAGGTACAGGTCCAGATAATCCATCTGCAGATTCTGCAGCGTCCGTTCGAAAGCACGGAAAACATTGTCGTAACCACGTTTGGTGTTCCACAGTTTACTGGTCACAAAAATCCTGTCACGGGAAACGCCGCTTTCACGGATGGCCTTGCCAACACTTTCTTCATTGCGGTAAGCCGCCGCCGTATCGATATGGGTGTACCCTGCTTTCGTAATGGCATATTTGATTGCCTCTACGCCGGATGCATCGTTAGGGGTTTCCCAGGTCCCAAACCCAATCACCGGGATTTCAACCCCATTGTTCAGTTTATAAGTCTGCATTTTCTGTCCTTGCTAATGAGCCATTCTGGAGTGGATTGTCATGCTGTGAAGCATCAGGGCATTTTACCTGAAAACAGAACCGGTTTCTCAATGAGCGTATCCACTTCCCCTTGACTCAGGACATCCAAGAGGGAAAGGCACTCCCTGGCATTGCGGTTGCCAAGGTCTGCCGCCTTTTCCCACAATGCCACCGCATACCCCCTGTCTTTCCGGACGCCCTGACCGTTGTAGTACATGAGCCCCAGCAGATACATGGCATCATCATCGCCTTGGTCAATGACCTGATGGAAAAGTTCCGCTGCCTTCTTATAGTTTTTTGCAACCCCCTGCCCATTCCGGTAACAGCAGGCCAGATTGAATATGGCGACGGGATGCTTCTGTTCGACAGATTTCCTGAACCAGGCGGCGGCTGCCTTATAGTCCTGGTCAACCCCCTCGCCATCACGGTAAAGCATCCCCAGACAGCATTGGGAAGCCGCATGTCCTTTCTCAGCAGCCTGCCGCCACCAGCTGACCGCCTTACGGATATTCCTGGGGATTCCCCTGCCATTGTAATTTGCCATGGCAA
>CALGGD010000235.1 GCA_937916185.1 uncultured Oxalobacter sp.
CCAGCCGTATCCGTATCTGTTACCAGAAGGGGGATCCTATTCTGTGGTGATGGCAATCTTCAGGACACCGTCACGGGCATTGGCGAACAGGTCATAGGCTTCTTCAATCTGGTCAAGTTTGAAGCGGTGTGTGACCAGCTGCTGGGTATCGACACGTCCGCTTTGGACGACATTGAGCAGCCGGCGCATCCGTTCTTTACCACCAGGGCAGAGTGTGGTGACGATTGCCTGGTCTGCCAGACCGGCGGCAAACGCATCACCCGGTACGGTCACGCCGCCTGAATAGACCCCGAGGCTGGACAGGACACCACCCGGTTTCAATACCCGCAGGCAGCTTTCAAAGGTGCCTTGGGTACCCAATGCCTCGATGGCGACATCAACGCCCTGGCCATTGGTGATTTTCATGATTTCTTCAATCGGGTCTTTTTCACGGAAATTGATGGTGATGTCCGCTCCCATGCGTTTTGAGATGGCGAGCCGTTCCGGGATGCCGTCAACGGTGATGATCCGGGTAGCGCCCCTCAATTTGGCGCCTGCGGTGGCGCAGAGACCGATGGGACCCTGCGCAAAGACGACAACGGTATCGCCGATCTTGACACGGCCGCTTTCAGCGCCGGAAAAGCCAGTACTCATGATGTCAGGACACATCAGAACCTGTTCATCGGTCAGGTCATCAGGGATGGGTTCCATGTTTGCCATCGCATCGGGAACCAGCAGGTATTCTGCTTGACAGCCGTCAATGGTGATGTGACTGGAGTTCAGGCGTGTGCTCTTCCGATCTCGCTGGCCGATCTGGTATCCGGTAACGCCGGCACCGAGTTCGGTGATGACGCCGACAGGTTCATGACCGATGATCAGACCGGGTTTGACAGGGTATTCGCCCTTGAGGATGTGGACATCAGTCCCACAGATGGTGGTTGTGGTGACTTTGATGACGGCTTCACCGGGACCGGCTTTGGGGATGGGTTTCTCATCGAGGATGATCTGCCCGGGTTTGACGAATACGGCAGCTTTCATGGTACGCATAGACTTTCCCTCCATATCAATATCCTACGATATGCCGGCAACCGTGACTGCCGGCATTCAAAGACCAACAGGGGCATGCTGTGTTTCAGCTTTTGCCGGTATTCCGGTCAAGAACCGAAACGGAAAACCAATGCCTTCATAGAATAGGTTACCCTGCCTGATGTTGCCTGTCCAGAGGAAAACCAGCTGATTGCAGGGAATGGTTCAACAAGGTAAATGACACAAGGATTTTCAGTCCTTGTCTTCATCCACCTCAGTTTCTTCGACTTCTGTGTCGATGGTATCCAATCCCAGCAGAGGAACACTCTGGTTGGCAGGCAGTTCCTCGACTGAACGGAGCCGGCGGTCCATCGCACGGGTGCGCACCTCAGCTTTCTCGATGTTCTTGGTAACCCGTTCAAGGGCTTTTTTCGTGTTTGCCAGCACATCACCGAATTTGCCGAACTCTGTCTTGACTGCACCTAGTATCTGCCAGACTTCAGAGGAGCGTTTTTCGATGGCAAGTGTCTTGAAGCCCATCTGGAGGCTGTTGAGCAATGCGGTCAGGGTGGAAGGCCCTGCGATATTGATGCGGTATTTACGTTGGATGTTGTCTGCGAGCCCTGGCCGTCTGACTGCTTCGGCGTAGAGGCCTTCGGTCGGCAGGAACATCAGGCCGAAATCGGTGGTGAATGGGGCAGACAGGTATTTCTCGGATATGGTCTTTGCCTGGGTTTCCAACGCGTTTTCCAGTTCTTTTCCGGCAGCAGCAACGCCCGCTGCATCGCCAGCTTCAGAGGCTTGGACAAGGCGTTCATACTGTTCTTTCGGGAATTTCGCATCAATCGGGAGCCAGACAGGACTGTCCTGATTGCCTTTGCCGGGCAGTTTTATCGCATATTCAACAAAAGCCCCTGAGCCGGGGATGGTTTCGACGTTTTTCTGGTACTGGCCTGCTGTCAGCATCTGTTCCAGGATCATGCCGAGCTGGACTTCACCCCAGGTACCACGGGTTTTCACATTCGTCAGGACACGTTTCAGGTCACCGACACCCTGTGCCAGCTGGGTCATTTCGCCCAGGCTCTTGTGGACGTTCTCAAGACGTTCAGAGACCAGGCGGAAGGATTCACCCAGGCGCTGTTCCAGTGTGTCATGCAGTTTCTCATCGACGGTTTTGCGCATTTCATCGAGTTTGGTGGCATTGTCCTGCTGCATCTGGGTGATTTTTGTTTCCAGGGTGTTCCGTACCTCGGTGATGCCTTTCCGGTTGGTTTCCGCCATGGTGTTGAGCGATTCCTGGACAGATGCCCTGAGGGTGTTCATGCTGTCAGCCTGTTCTTTACGGGCAGTTGCAGAGGTCTCCGTAAAGGCTTTCCGCATGGTTTCCAGTTTTTCGTCATGGGAGGCGGTCAGTTTTTCAAGGTTCGAGGCAAAGAAGCCCAGTTTTTCTGCATTGTCGGTCTGAAGGGAAACAATCTTGTCTTCCAATGTCTGGCGGATGTCGTTCAGCCGGTTGTTGTTGGCAGTGGTGATGTTCTGGAACGATTCGTTGATGGCGGTGTTCATCTGTCCCAGTGTTGACTGCTGTTCCTGACGGGATTGGGATGCCGAGTTTGTCAGGGATTCACGCAGCTGCTCGATTTTTGCCGAGTAGGTTGACTCAAAGGTTTTCAGCCGCTGGTCCTGTGCGGAAAGCTGGGTGTTGATGACCTGCTGGAGGTTTGTCAGCTGTCCAGCCAGTTCAACCCGGTTCCCCCTTGCCTCGGTCTGCAGGTGCTGCTGCATCTGCTGGATGATTTCTGTCTGGACTTTCTGGAGTTCCGTTTCAGACAGCCTGTTCTTGGACTGGCGGAGCAGGATGAAGAGGAGGATGGCCAGCAGGATCAGGCAGATGCCGGACAGGATGATCGGGAGAATGGACATAGCGGTTTCCTTGAAGAAAATATGGATGCCTTAATGGTCTCACATTTATAATGCTGTTTTACTGTATTTCTTGATTTTGTGCGACATAAATGACAATGAAACCGACAATGCTGGCAAGGTTGGAGAACCTGTCCAACCGGCTGACGGAAATCAATGAGCTTCTGACTTTACCGGAAGTCATTGCCAAGCAGAAACAGTTCAGGAAACTGAACAAGGAGCATGCTGAACTGTCTCCGGTTGCCGCACTGTTCAATGAATACCAGCAGGTCACCTCGGATATCGAAACAGCGAAGGAAATGCTGGCAGACCC
>CALGGD010000236.1 GCA_937916185.1 uncultured Oxalobacter sp.
TTTTATGTAAGAATTATCAAAACTGAGGATTGTTTTAAGCTGTTTACGAAACATATCATCAGCAATAGTTTCAGGCTTAAAAATTTTTGTATAATTCATCTTCATGTTCCCTTTAATGAAGATTAGCTGCAATAGTTTCTGCAGCCTTTTGAGAGTCGGGTATATCTACCCAACCATACCATGCAGAATCTGTCATAGGATCCGCTTGGTATTCTAAATGAGAGATACAATCCTTGCCTTTGACAAGGATCATTTCCGTCTCAATCCCTTTCAATTCAGGGCTAATTCCAAACGGCGCATACCTTTTTTCCCGTTAAGATTCAATCTGTTACAAAGGGTATTCCCAAAAATTCCATTATTCAAAAGAGGTGTCTCCTAAAAGTTTAGTTAATTGCTTAATAAATAGGCAAAACTGTACTGAATGTTTCCTCTCGCCATTGACGGTTACAGCCTTCGACCCCATCAAGTCTACCAGAAAACATGGCTCAGTCAGCTTATGGAATACCGCCCAAGACCAAAGGCGGCATTTTTGCCGACATGCAGCCATTGTCCAAGGTTCAGGTAGTGCATCAGTTCAGGAGTCAGCTTATCCAATCGCCATTCACCGACGACACCGCCAAGCTGCATTTTCTGATGCTGTCTTGAAGAATAGCGTGTCCAGTCCAGCCATTCCAGATTACAACGGGATGTCACCTGGTCAGCCTGCAAAGAAAGATCCTTGAAATCCATTTTTCTTTCAGTACCCATATAGAATTCCTTCAGCAGGCTGATACGTCTGACCAAGGTCATCAGCAACCGTCTGGCAGTGACCTCTGAAGGAGGCAGTGCATGTCCGTTTTCTTGCAGACGCAGAGGCGTGTCAATCTTCAACTTTACGGTATCGGTTTCTGGTGTCCGTAAAGTCAGGCAGGTTTCATGCTGCAGGATTTTCCGGTTCTGGGTATCATAGATACTTTGCCTGTCATGCCCCTTTTCAAGTTGGATGTCCTGCAGTTCAGCAGTGCCATGCCCGACATCGTGCAGGAATGCCCGTTGCCAGCTATAGGCAATCAATGCCATCTGCTGGATGGCTGTCCCTATCAGGACCATGGAGAAGGCAAGGTTTTCACCAGGCTGAAGGGTTTTCTTCCCCCAGCCGTCCGGCTCAATCACATAGGGAGTTGGAACCTGTGAGAATTTTTGTAAAGGGTGATTCTCCGGTGGGCAGGGTTCAAACAGGTTGGTATAAGGGCAGGTTCTCTGGAGCGGGCAGTCTTGGCAGGTCTGCATCCTTGTCATACAAGCAGTACGGCGCAATGCCCGCCCGAACGCTCCACGTAACATCGAGCCGGCGAAGTCAGGCAGGCGGATCGGGGTCAGTACCCTGAACAGGAAATGATAACGGGCAATGGGGTAGTTCTGCATAGATTGCTGTCAGCTTTCCAGTTCCTTGAAAAATTCCTTGTTCTTCTTGCTGAGCAGGTCTTTTTTCTTGAAGATTGATTTTACTGCCGCAATACAGGCTTGTCGGTCAGCTCTTGAGAGTTCGGCTACTGCATTTTTCAGGCTGATTTTGACCTCACCAACAGCTGTGTTCCCAACATCCTTTGCCCGGACAGATTCCAATTTCCCAGTGATTTCTACAGCTACCCGTTCGCCTTTTGGCATTGCTGCTATCTCTTCGGCTCTCTGTTGGGCAGCCTGTTCTTCTGCCTGGCGTTTGGCTTCCTGTTCTGCCTTTTCTTGGACAATGGCAGCTTTTCTCTTAGCCATAGCTGTTCTGATTTCAGACAGTTTCTGTTGAAGGGCTGCGCTGTCCGGCAGGGAAGCCTGTTGCTGTCCACACCATTTTTTCAGGGCTGGCAGGTCATCTTCTGGGGCGATTTCAACCAATGCCCAGCCAAAAGGCACATTGCCATTGCCGCAATCGGTCAGCCAGATGGTTGTTGTACTGCTTTCATAGGTGGTTTTTTTGTCCTTGCCGTGCATAATCTTGATTTCAGCCACATTGCCGGTGTAGGTTTTGCTTTCTGCGCCACCATACTGACCCAGCTTGGCAAGGAAAGCATTGCCGGAGTCCAGTTTTTCCTGGATGCCTGACAGCAGTCTCTCAATGCTGTCCAGCCATTGACCGGAAACCAGTTTTGCGCCCTGAAGTGTACGCAGGACAGTCAGGTCACGTTCCATATGATGCAGGTAATACCGGTTGCAGTCATGGGCAAGAGCCTTCAGGTTCTCTATCGTCCAAGCCGGGATTTTCTTCTTTTCTGCATGGATGCCTGACAGGGAGTGCAGGTTGATGCTGCCGGTGAAGCAGCGGTATTGGGCAGGGATGATGACCTGTTTCCTGGCAGGAATGGTGCTGCTGTCCTGCTGCCTGCCGGTCAGCAGTTTCTTTTTATACTGCCTTGCCATCACAATCTGATGGGCGGGATTCCCTGCTGCCAGGTCACTGACTTTCAGGAGCCTGAAAGCAGATTGGGCAAAATTGAAGCCTTCCATCCGTAGCAGGTGGTTTTCCCATTGGGTTGCCTGCCGTGCTGGAACCCGAGGCTTTTCACCATTGTTCAGACGGTCAAGGATAGCGGTGCGGATGGCGCCTTTCAGGGAACTGCCTGGCAGGTAAGGGATGCTTGTGTGCGGATGACAGGTTGTCCGGTCGATGGAAAGCCGGTTGATGATATTGTTGCCATTGGAGATTTTCTGGGCAGGCCTCCCGATTTTCTCATCGTATTCCCTGCTGATTTCATCCGTAACAGGAATGACCTGCCGGGAACAGCCGATAAAGGGTTCCGGATGGTTCCTGAAGAAGTTCTGTATGCCTTGCAGGTCGGCATCCCTTGCCACCCGTAGAAGCTGGCTGCGCTGAGAATCATTCAAGACAGCCAGGCTTGGGTCAAAGGCATAGAGACCGTTTCCATCAATGACATAATCTGTTGGTTCAAAGGTTTCACCGCATCCGATATGGATGGGGGTCAATGGGGTGATGGCAATGGTGGCTGCCTGCTCGAATGGTGTCATACGGATCCTCCCTCAATGGCTGGCAGGTAGATGACAGGGGCATAACCCTGATGGACTGTTCTGGCATCATAAAAGGACAGGTTGCCGATGCCTTGACCGATCCAAGGGGTATCCTGTTCCTGAGGCAGGGTGAATCCCGCACCTGCCTTGGTCATCAGCAGGGGGCGTTTGAAAGGATTTTTTCCCTTGGCTGCGACATCGCCATGTCTGCCAAAACGAACCTGTGTCTGGTAATAGCTTTTTGCAGGGACAATCCCTAGGCTCTGGGGAGCGCAGGATGCCAGCGTCATGCAGGTTGTGCCTGATTGTCGTTGCCACTGCCAGGGTTCCATGGCAGTCATGCTGAATTTCCCTAGACCGGTTCCTGCATCCCGTCCATAACCGGACTGACCGATTGACCTGATGGCTGCCATCAAAGTTTCTTTGTCTAAACGGGACTCATCCAATACCGCATAGAGATGGAATCCTGACTTTTGGTGATACCAGGTTTGTGGTTGGGTGAAAGGGGCGAACATGCCGGTTCCTGTTGTGCCGGTTGACCGGTTGATGGTGTTGTGGTGCTGCATGGTATGCAGGGCACCCGCATTGGCATCTCTGTCGTTCTTGGCAGACTGCTGCCATGCTGGCAGGGGGGTATCCAATGCATCCAAGGGCAGCCAACGCCGTTTCTTCAGTACCTTGATATCGGTTTTATCATCCTGGTCCCAGGTACGGGACGGCAGTGCTGGCAATGGGACATAACCTTTTGGAAAGGCATCGGACAGGACGATGAATGGGGAACCGGTTGTGTATCCTTCCAACAGGCTTTCCAACGCATCGTTGCCCAATTGGTAGTGGAGTGTCCAGCACAGCTGACCGAACAGGGTGTCCCCGACAAGCGGTGTCCCGAAGGCGGTCTGCGGTTCGATGGTGAGACGGTATGTCTGCATAGGTCAGTTCAGTTCAAAAGGTTTGATTGCGGCGAATTTCCCAGAAGCAGGCTCTCCATCAATCTTGATGTCCTTGAAGACGACTTTGCCATAGCCCCGGGAGCCTGAACCGCCCAGGCTGTCCAGTTCCAAGAGTTTCAGCCCTGCGAGGACGGTGTCAAGCAGTGCAGCATCGTCAGTGTCCAGCTGTTTGACGGCAAGCTTGAAATCAAATTCGGCACCGGCTGGGACACGTTCTGAAAAACGTGGATTCTGTGCGGTGCCAGAAATACGGTTGATGCTGTTCTCGCTTTTCACTTCCGTCGGCAGCAGGTTGTCTTCATTCAGATGGTCTGCCCAGGTTTCATTGAGTGGGCAGTCCCAGAATGCCAGACGGGTCGGTCCGATTTTCTGGGCATTTTCTTGAGAGAGCTGGTCAGAGCCGCTGGTGCCGAACAGCTGAAGGATTGGCAATACCCGTTTCTCGTTGCTGCTGTCCATATCCTTGAATTGCAGCGGGGTTTCCTTGACGGCACCGCTCCGCCATTCCAGAAGGCTCCTGATTTTGCCTTTCAGGCTGGAGCCGGGGATATAAGGCTTGTTGGTCAACGGGTTCCTGATGACTGTGTTATCGATGCCGCCAATATGCATTTCGGTATCGCCGGCACCGATATGCAGACCAGTCTTCAGTTCAATGGTGGCTGTGATGGTGATGATGTTTTTCAGTTTCATCGGGTAGCCTCTTTTGCCTTTCTGAAGCCGATCATGGCTTCCATAAACAGTTTGCAGTGACGGAGTGTTTCGTAATCTTTGATTTCACGGATGCACTGGGAGAGGATTTTCACAAAATTGTCATCCACCAGCTGGCGGCCTTGTGCATAGGCTGCCTTGGCATTGAGCATCCGGATGAACGGTTCCATTTCTTTGAAACGGGATTCCCTTTGTTCACGTTTGACTGCCTGGAGACGGTCATTGAACATGACCAGCTCATCGTAGAATTTACGGAGCTGGGTGGATTTGTTGGCGTTCCGGTTTGCACTGATGGTTTCTGCCGCGTCTTCAGCGATGCTGCTGAAGATTTCTGGTGGCAGGTTCTTGCCGAATTGAATCTTCTGTACGTTCATAATGGGTTCTTTCAGCGTTGGCGGTAAAAATAGTTGGAAAGGGGAATCCTGTAAGCGGCACGGAAGGCATTGATGCCTTTTTCTCCGATTTCACCCGTAACATGAATCATGGCAGTCTGTTTTGCCTGTCTGTCTTTAAGTATCAAGGTGCGGATGGTGCGGTAAGCAAGCTGGCTCCGCCACATGGAGGCTTCAATATCATTGCCTGTTCTTTCTCGTTCAGCCATATCAATCAAGGAAAAGAGGCTGTACAGGTAACCTGATGAAAGACCATAGGTTTCTTTCAGTTCTTCAAGCGTTTCTTCTGCCTTGTCAAGCTGCTGCCATGTTGTCCATTGAACAGGGATACTGAACAGGTTGACCGCATTTTTTCCGTCAATCTGTTTGGCTGCTGAGAGAGCTTCTTCAGCGGCTTCTGCCAAGGCATAGACGGGATAACCGGGTTTTGTCATGACCATACCGACTGAGAAATGGATTTCCGGATTGTTGGCAACGTAAATCTTGAAGGCCGATGCAAGGTCTTTTGCCAGTTTCTGGGTGCTGTACCATGAACCAATCAGGAAGAAGTCATCACCGCCAGCAAAAACCGTGTAGGTGTTTGGATATCTCCCTTGACAGAGGGCAGGGAGGTAAACGGCAAAAAAGGCGTTCATCTGACGGGACATGGATGCCATCTTGGCGAAGGTTGTCCTGCGGAGACCTTGCTGGAAAATCCTGCCCAGGTTGTCCACATCGCCTTTCAAAGTCATCAAGGCAGTCAATCCTTTCGTCTTGCCATCATTGGTCAGTTGACGGTCTTCGCAGGCGATATGGTTGAAGGTTTTGATCTGCCCGATGACAGCGGTTTCCTCAACGTCTTTGTATTTTTCTTTCTGGATCAGGTCATCATCCTTGAAAGTGGGGACATAACCGTTGATGTTGCGGCGTGCATAACCATTCCAGAGGACTGCATCAGGACTGTCCGGCAGGGAAAAATCCCAGCATCGGCGAAGGATGCCATCCTGAGCCAGTTTCGCAAACCTGCCAGTGATGTCTTCATCTTGTGTGAAAGCAATCCGATAGCCAAAGACCGGCAGTTCGCATAATACGGTATTGCCGCCTTCTGAGATGCCGGCTGCATCATTCAGCAGAAGGATGCGCTCGGATTTCACCAATTGCTGTCCCATCAGAATCTGGTCTCGGCTGATTGCTGAAGAAGGCTGTTCATTTTCTTTCCGGTCAGGGTTGTCAGCGGGAAGATGACCATGCCAGGCACATGGGCTTTCAAAGTTTTCCATTGGTATGACGGGGGAAACCTGATGGCAAAGGTCAAACCGTTGCAACTTGGCGGTCTCAAGCTGTTCAAACAGTTTTTTCATCAGGACTGAAAAACCGCTATTGTTTCCTTCCCCTTCAAGGAAATCATTGCAGCAGGCACTCTGCCAAGCCAGTCCGATACCAGCAATGCCATAGGTGTGTTCGATGAACCATTGATTCAGTTCTGCCTGAACGGTTTTGAGTTTTTCGATGGTTTCCTCAGTGTTCTCCGCGACAATCAGGCATTTCCCTGCTGCATTGATAATCTGGCTGGTAGAGGGCAGGTCAAGGGCTTCCAGGATTTTGATGGCAGCGGTTTCCATCAGAAGCGAGACATGAAGCGAACGCCCACGCAGCAGTTTTGCCGCCTGTCGGTTGGTTTCACTGCCTTCGGCGAAGATGAAGTCCTGGATGCCGAAAAAGTCACCTTGTATCAACAGGAATTTTGCTTCATTCCAGTCACTGCGGTCAGCCAGTTTCTTAACTGCCTCTGCATCTTCTTTCTGATGGGTATGATGGTATCGCCATAAGGCGACAGCCAATGCAGCGGTTGTCTTGCTGTGGTCATACAAAGAGACTTCAGGACGCACACCAAATGCAGTGGCAGAAGGTATAGCATGGGTATAGGTCAGCCATGCAGTATCGAAGTGGTCCAGCCAAAGCTGCCAGCTGCTACGGTGGGAAGCAGGGATTTTCTTGAGTCCATCGCAGAAAGCATCCCATAATGCCCGGTATTCCTGTTTGGCTTTAGCGTCATCTGTTGGTTCTACCTTGGCTTTCTGAACAGGGAAGATGTTTTTTGCTGAAAGGGGCTTCAATGGATAGCAATATGCCAGAGTATCCTGTTTTCGGTCTTTCAGGCTTATCTGCTCAAAGAGTGTCAATTCCCGTGATTGCAGGTAATTCCTATGTTCTTCACTGTCGTTATAGCCTTCAAAGGTTTCACGTTCAAAGCCTGATGCAATACGGTCAGCTGTTGCGATGACCCATTGCAGGAATGTCTGTGGATTATGGTGCATCGCTGCTGCATTGACGAGGCTATCGGTGATGTCCCAGCTGTCTGAAGATCGGCTCGCAAATGGAGACATATCCCCTCTAATAAGGTCAGGGGCATTCTGTTCGATGACGTTAAATGCTAACGCAGTATAGGCGGCATGTTGATGGGAGAACCATTGGCCTTCTTTGTGATATCTGCAATAGAGCTGAAGGTGAGCGTCTTTCTGTCCTTTAGAACACGGAATATCAGCACGCTGGGCAAATTTCCCCAAATCGTGGACCATTGCCGAAAAGGCAACCCTACAGGCTTCATTCAGTCGGTTTCCGTCCATAAAACCCTTTCTTATTTATATAAGGTTCATCACTCTGCAATCTAACATAGAATTATGACTGGATGAAATTTCTCAAATTTTCGTTTTTCTTCTGTTTGCTGGCAGGATAATCGCTTCGGGCAACAATGAGATGCTGTAACTGCCTTTCTGTGGTGAGAGGAAGAGGTCACTGAAGGTTTCTCCCATTTCATCACCAACAGCTTTTTTTATTTTTGAAATACGGCTCGCCAGATATTTTTTAAGGAATCGGATGTTTTCATTTGACTGTGGATTTGAGTTCTGGAATATTTTTGCAGCCTGTTTCATGCGTGCCTCAGTGCTTTTCTCAACAAGGTTGCCATAAGCGACAGAGTCAACCGTGACAACCTGCGCATAGTAAGTCAGGTATTCCTGGAACAATATGCCAGCAACATCTTCATCTGGGACAATGGCTGGCAGTTCCTGTTTCTTGCGGTTGCCCAGCCAAAGGAGCAACGCAAATTGCGATGCTTCCAGTTTTATCGGCTGATGTCCGTGAAACTGCACAGTCCTGCTTTCAATATCAAAACGCATCTCAGACGGCAGGTTGTCCTGCAGGGCATGGACGGTATCAGAATAGTTGCCTGTGGTCAGGAAGCTTTTCGGCAGGCAGGAACGGAGACGTACCAGTGGGATGTTTGCCAGGATGACTTCAGCGTTCCTGGTATCGACCTGCATCCCGTTGTCCAGTGTCAGCAGATAGGGGGACTGTGATGGGAAATAGAAATCACGGCAGTTTTCGTATTGCTCAGATACCAGCACATGTGAGAGCCGATCCTGTTCACGGGCAAACAGTGACAGGGCATAGCCAATATAAAACCCCATGGTTTTTCTGCCGCCTGCCATGGAGACATGGAGGGCACAGTCCGGTTCTTGGCATATCTGTCTGACTGTGCTGACAATCCTGTCGGCAGCAAGAGTATTTTCTTCCAATGTCCTGATGTCATCAAGGGGCGTACCATGCCTGTCTGTGATGACATCGATGCAGGATTCATCAAACCTGATTTTCCCTTCAAGATGATATTCCCGACAGAAGTTGTGGAAATGGCCGTTCTGGTCATTCAACAATCCATTCGTCACATGGTTTCTGCCACGTGTGGTGGTGATGAGCCTGATTTCGGTTGGGGTGAAACCCTGCTCAGTCACCAGTGCATACAGGGTCTCTGTCACAATCTGCGGTGACATGCCTGTGACACAGAGCAGGATGCGCTTCTGAAAATTGTTTGGGGTCATTGGCTGATCCAAGTTCTGATCTGGTTTTCTAAATTCATAAGCTGGCTGGCATCGATGACTTTGATTTGAAGGTCTTTTGCCCGACGTCTCGTATGTTCATCCAATTTCCTATAGCTGACCAGCATTCCTTTTGTGTTCAGCCCGCCCAATTCTGATAGAGAATCCAGTTTGTACAGTGTGTCCCGTCCTTTTTCTCCGTCTTCATCGAATTTCTTGGTCTTGCATTCAATCAGGTGTAGGCGGTTTTTTGCGAGGAAGATGACATCCAGTTCATTTTCAGAACCAAAGCGGCTGTTGTTGATTTTGATGTTCTTGCCAAAATCTTGCGGGGATATTTTTCTAATAATGTCATAGACATGGTCTTCCAGCCATCCGCCATTGGCAAAAGTGCGGGCATCTTCATCGGTAAATGTCATCAGATTCCCTCTCAGGGAAACAAGACCTTTTCCGATGAAATCGTCGAGAATCCGATTGAAATTCTCATCTTTCAGTATATGTTCAGGAACTTCGACTTCAAGGGACTTAGCTGTTTCGGCTTTATGTGCCAGCCAGTTCAGATTGCCAATTGCTTTTGAGAAAAGATTGGCATCCTTGACCAGGTTATCCCTCAGTGCTTTGGCAGGACTATATTTCATATCAGAGGAGGGTTTAGGTTGCATTTCATACCCATGGACATTGAGATAATCTTTCAATGTCAGTTTGATAACCGGGATGTCGCTGAAGTCTTCCTGTGGTGTATGTATTTGGATTTCATTGCTGCTGTGGTTGACATAAAAGTAAGGGCAGTCATTGTAGAACGCGGCAGCCTGTGCTGCGATTGCCATAGGTTTGGTTCCGCCTGTTACATTGAAGGCGACGGATTTCCCGGCATACTTTTCTTTGACAAGGTTCTCCAAGATGGTATTGATTTCCCT
>CALGGD010000237.1 GCA_937916185.1 uncultured Oxalobacter sp.
CTCAGCCTTCAGGAGCATGGAAATGACGTCAATCTCTTCATTTTCATCAAAATCCTCTGCCGCAAGCATTGTCTTCGGCATCTCGGCAGGCGCCGGTGTCGTGATTGCCCGTTACTTTGGCGCACAGGATAAGGAACGCCTGCATAAGGCCGTCCATACCACGGTTGCCATCGGCATTGTCTGCGGCCTTTTCCTGACTGCTTTCGGTTTCTTTTTCACGCCTTGGCTGTTGGAACTGATGGCGACACCCGATGATGTGATGCCGCATTCTGTTCTGTATTTCAGGATCTATTCCCTTGGGTGCATTACGGTGGTGCTCTACAATTTCGGTGCCTGCATCCTGCAATCCATCGGTGACAGCCGCAGCCCGATGATTTTCCTGATTGTCTCTGCTGTCAGCAATGTCATCCTGGACCTTGTTTTCATCTGGGGATTGGGCGGGGGCGTGAGCAGTGCGGCATTGGCAACGGTACTCTCGCAGGGACTTTCAGCCTTCCTGGTTTTCAGAAAACTGCTCCGTCTCGGCAGGCAGGGCAATGAGTATGGCGTCTCAATCAAAGCCATCCGGATTGATTTTCCGATGCTGAAAAATGTCATCACCCAAGGCATCCCTTCGGGCATCCAAAACTCTGTGACATCCATTTCGCATATTGTCGTCCAGAGCAATATCAACCTGTTCGGTGCCATGGCCATGGCTGGCTGTGGCACACATATGAAAATCGAGGGATTCGCTTTCCTGCCCATCATGTGTTTTTCGATGGCACTTGCGACTTTTGTCAGTCAGAACCTCGGCGCGAACAAACCGGAACGCGTGATGGGCGGCATCAGGTTTGGATTGACCTGTTCCATCATCTCTGCCCAGATTGTCGGCATCATCCTCTTTTTCGGTGCCCCGTTCTTCATCGGTCTTTTCAGTGCCAATCCAGAGGTCATCTACTATGGTTCTTCCCAGCTGAAAATTGCCGCCTTGTTCGCCTTTGTCCTGGCGATTGACCACTGCTCCATCGGTATTCTGAGGGGATTTGGCAGACCTATCATCGCGATGGGCATTGTCCTTGCCATCTGGTGCCTTTTCCGCATCGTCTTCATCACAGGGATGCTGCATTTCATCCATGACATCTTCGTGATTTTCTGGACATTCCCGCTGACATGGAGCATGACGGCGGTCCTTTTCATCTATTTCCTGTACCGCGAAACAAGAAAGCTTCGGCGTAAGACAGAAGATGGCATGGTGTAACCAACCAGGTCTGATGGATATCCATCCCCCCGATTATGGTGTAGTCCCGTCCGTTCCGCCAATCGATAATCCCGTAGGTTCCAAAGGCCTACGGGATTTTCTTTTTTGGCTTTACCCCAAATAACAAAGGAAACACTTGGCAACATCAAAGATTATTCGTACCTTTGCAAAGTAGAACAAAAAACAGAAGATATGCAAGAGAAGTGGAACCAATTGTGTTTGTATTAGAATGTCTTACATTGAGAAATATATACAAAAACCAACTTACATCAGTCTCTTTAGTTGCGCTGGTGTAGGTTGCTATGGCTTCAAGATGGAGGGTTTTTCTTGTATAGCATCAGTTGAACTGAACCAGCAGCAGTTGGGCGAGCGCATTGGCAAGAAGAGAGAGTATATTTCTTCGCTG
>CALGGD010000238.1 GCA_937916185.1 uncultured Oxalobacter sp.
CCCATAGTAGCGGCGCACCCTTACAGCGGGCTTCACCCTGGGCGTGAAGCTGAGGCTGTTGAAATAGGTGTTTCCCAACTCGTTACCTAAGCCTTCTGGTTCCATGATGCCCATATAGTCGGAATGGATGGCCACGGGCACCAGCAGGCTGCCGTAGACGTCCTGCAACTTGTGTATTTGGTCGGCAAATGTGGGGCAGTTGGCGCATTTCTGCCCCGTGTAATCCTTGGGCATGAACCCCCATTTAACGGCTGTCGGGAATCCCGCACCGCCCCGTCCACGCAGGCCGGCGGCCTTGACTTCCGCCAAAACAGCCTCCGGCGGCACTTTCCCCGTCAAGATATGTCTGAGCTGGGCATATCCTCCCCGGTCGGTATAGGCATCCAATGCCCAGTTGTCCCCGGTCAATCCTGCCAGGAGCAAGGGTGAGGGATGACGGTCATGCAGACAGGTCATGTGCGCAGTTCCTCCAGCAGGCGGTCAACTTTTTCCTTGGACATATGCATATGCATCACATGATTGTTGACCAAAATGACAGGGCCTTCCCCGCAGGCACCCATGCATTCGCTCTCAACCAGAGTGAACAGGCCATCCGGGGTTGTCTCGCCAAAACCGATGCCCAGTTTCTCTTTCAGGTAATCTGCCAGACGACCGCTGCCGTTCATCTCGCAAGGCAGGTTGCCACAGACAGACAGCTTGTACCTGCCGACAGGATGGGTGTTGAACATGCTGTAAAAGCTGGCGACTTCTTTGAGTGCGGTGGCCGGCACTTTCAGGTAATCCGCCACTTCCTGCAGGATTTCTGGAGAAAGCCAGCCTTTTTCCTCCTGGGCGATGGTCAATGCCGCAATCGCCGCAGACAGCTTTTTGGTTGGCGGGAATTTCGCCAGTTCCTTTTCGATTTTCCGGTAAGCATCTTCACTCAGCAGCATAATCCTGTCCATCTCCATCTTCAGCGGTCCACTTCCCCAAATACGATATCTATGCTGCCGATGACAGCAACCAGGTCAGGGATCAGATGTCCCTTGACCAGTTTTTCCAATCCCTGCAGATGTACAAACGAAGGCGCGCGGATTTTCATCCTGAAGGGTTTGTTTGCACCATCCGAAAGGAAATAGATCCCGAACTCACCTTTAGGTGCTTCCACAGCTGCATAGGTTTCCCCACGCGGCAGGGAAAATCCTTCTGAGAAATATTTGAAGTGATGGATCAGTTCTTCCATGCCCGACTGCATCTTCTGGCGGGGAGGCGGTGAGAACCGGTAATCATCAACCTTGATGGGGCCTGGATTCTTCTTCAGCCAGTCAACGCACTGCCTGATGATGCGGTTGGATTCACGCAGTTCAGCAACACGGACCAGGTAACGGTCATAACAGTCCCCCTCCCTGCCAACCGGTATGGCAAACGCCAGCCTGTCATAGACTTCATACGGCTGTTTCTTACGCAGGTCCCATGCAACACCCGAACCCCGCAGCATCGGTCCGGTGAATCCGTTTGCCACCGCCTCTTCCGGTGAAATGACACCGACACCAACCAGACGCTGTTTCCAGATGCGGTTGTCTGTCAGCAGGGTTTCGTATTCATCGACACACTTCGGGAAGCGTTCTGTGAAATGTTCAATGAAATCCAGCAAAGACCCTTCACGGCCGGCATTGAGGAATGCCACGCGCTTCTCACTCTGGAAACGGGTTTTCCGGTATTTCGGCATCTCTTCCGGCAGGTCACGGTTGACACCGCCAGGGCGGTAATACGCCGCATGCATCCGTGCGCCGCTGGCTGCCTCGTAGCAGTCCATCAACGTCTCACGCTCACGGAACGCATACAGGAAAACAGCCATCGCCCCCATATCCAATGCCTGGGAGCCAATCCACAGCAGATGGCTCATGATACGGGTGATTTCATCAAACATCACGCGGATGTACTGCGCCCGGACCGGCACCTCAATGCCCAGCATCTTCTCAACCGCCATGACATAGGCATGTTCGTTGCACATCATGGAGACATAGTCCAGACGGTCCATATAGGGCAATGCCTGGAGGTATGTGCGTTTTTCCGCCAGTTTCTCGGTCGCACGGTGCAGCATGCCGATATGCGGATCGGCACGGACAACAGTTTCGCCATCCAGTTCAAGGATCAGACGGAGCACGCCATGCGCAGAGGGGTGCTGTGGGCCGAAATTGACGGTGTAATTACGGATCTCAGCCATGCCTGCCCCCTTTGCCGTGGATGATGCGGGGCGTGATTTCCCGGGGCGTTATGGTGACAGGTTCATAGACGATGCGTTTCTGTGTCTCGTCATAACGCATCTCGACATACCCCTGCACGGGGAAGTCCTTGCGGAACGGATGCCCTGTGAACCCGTAATCGGTCAGGATGCGGCGCAGGTCAGGATGCCCATCGAAAAGGATGCCATAAAGGTCAAACGCCTCCCGCTCAAACCAGTTGGCTGACGGCCAGACCGCCATGATGGAAGGCACCTGCGGCTTCTGAGCGTCTGCGGCAAACACCCTGACCCGCAGGCGGCTGTTATGCGCCAATGAAAGCAGATGGACAACAACCGCAAAACGGGGATGTTCCAAGCCCTCTTCCCCGCCATAGCCCAGATAATCCACCCCACACAGGTCAATCAGCTCCTCAAAACGGTAATCCGGCTCATCCCGCAACACCTGCATGACCTGCAGATAGGCATTGACAGGCACCTCCATGGTCACCTCACCAAACGCCTGCTCGATCCTGATGCCATCACTGGCAAACCGGTCTTGGAGTTTTCCTGCAAGTTCTTCCGGATGTCTCTGCATAAGCCCCCCTGTCACTGACGGGCAATGGTTGATGTCCGTTTGATTTTCCCCCGCAGCTGCATAAGCGCATAGAGCAGGGCTTCAGCGGTCGGTGGACAGCCGGGGACATAGATATCAACGGGCACGATGCGGTCGCACCCCCTGACAACGGAATAGGCATCATGATAATAACCGCCACCATTGGCACAGGATCCCATGGAAACCACCCAACGGGGTTCCGCCATCTGGTCATAGACTTTACGCAATGCCGGAGCCATCTTGTTG
>CALGGD010000239.1 GCA_937916185.1 uncultured Oxalobacter sp.
TCTCGATGATTTCACGGACATTGAGGGAAAAACCGTTCAGATAGTCATGGAAATTGGCTTCGATGTTGCCGGGATCAGCCACCAGGCTTTCAAAGGTGTACCGGCTGGTATTGTAAAAGGTATAGCCGGATGCGCCCTGCAGCAGCCAGTCGAGCATTGCGATGTTCCTGCTTGTCCGGACGGTCTCAAGCACCTTGTCTTTGGTGTCTGCCAGGATGCAGTCAAAACGCCGGATGACGGTCAACGGCAGGATGACCTCTCCATATTCATGGGGTTTGAAAACCCCGGTCAGTTTGTCGGCAATTGCCCAGATCAGGGCAGCTTTTTCAGAAACGTTGGTTTGCAGGCTCATGGTTCAGGGAGATGCTTTTCAGATTATTCTGATTCTGAACGATTACGCCCCTGCTGTAAATGAATGGAAGACATTCCAATAACAGGATGCCCTCCTTCACTTTTTTACCGTGGTAAATTTTACGGCGGTAAAATTTCAGCCTTCCCTGAAAGAAACTGTCTGCTTACCGCAGGATTTTCTTGAGGAATGTGCAAGGAATTAACTTTATAAATTACTTGAATTTATATCAGCAATAAACTGATATTACTAAAGTTATAAAGAAAAGAAAACGCCATCAATCCGGCAGGAAGATTTCCTGAAGGTCATTCAGGAAACGCATGCCCAGTGGTGTCGGGCATATCGTGATGGGACTGACTTTCAGCAGGTTCTTGGATTCGGCGAGCTGCAGGGGTTCACTGATGGTTGCAAGGGGAAGCCCTGTCCGTTCTTCAAACAGACGGGTTGGGAAACCGTTGACGAAACGCAGTGCGTTCATCATGAATTCAAAACGCCGGTCTTCGACAGAAACCTCAAAGGCTTCTTCAAAAGGGGTTTTGCCTGCTTCATCCCCCACCATGTAGGCACCTGGATTACGCACGCACATCCGGCGGATGATCTTTCCGTCCGGCAGGGTGATCTTGGAATGGGCGGCGGCACCGATGCCCAGATAGTCCCCATACAGCCAGTAATTGCTGTTGTGCTGGCATTGGCAACCCGGTTTTGCCCATGCAGAGACTTCGTAATGCTGGAAACCCATGTCAGGCAAAGCCTGTTCCATCCATTGCTGCATGCTGTCCAAGACATCTTCATCAGGTAATACAGGTGGATGGGCGGCGAATGGGGCATTCGGTTCAATCGTCAGTTGATAGAGGGAAAGGTGTGTCGGGTCACAGGCAACGGCCGTCTGGACATCCTGCTGGAACTGTTCCAGTGTCTGACCGGGCAGACCGACCATCAGGTCAAGGTTCACCTGGTCAAACCATTGGCGGGCGGTTTTTGCGGCTGTCAGGGCTTCTTCCCTGCCATGTATCCTGCCCAGCGTCTGAAGATGGTCAGGATTGAAACTCTGTATACCGATGGACAGGCGGTTGATGCCCGTGTCACGGTATGCCTTGAATTTCTCAATCTCAAAAGTACCGGGATTGGCTTCCATGGAAATCTCGGCATCCGGCATAACCGGCAGCAGTGAACGGACAATCGACAGCAGCCTGTCAATGCCTGCTGCTGAAAACAGGCTGGGGGTACCCCCGCCGATGAAGATGCTGATGATCCGGCGTCCCCAGATCAGGGGCAGTGCCTGTTCAATATCCCGCTGCAGGACTGCGATATAACCATCTTCATCCAGTTCACCGGTCAGCCGGTTGGAATAGAAATCACAGTATGGGCATTTCCGGATGCACCATGGGATATGGATGTAAAGTGCAAGCGGCGGCAGACTGCCAAAGATGGGCTGGATTTCTCCTGCCCGTCTGAAATGGACAGGCTGCTCGTGCATCATGCCAGTTTCTCCATCAATGCCTGCAAGGCCTTGCCCCGGTGCGAGCAGGCATTCTTCTCTTCTGGCGAGAGTTCAGCGGCGGTCTTGCCGAATTCAGGAACCAGGAAATACGGGTCATACCCGAAACCGTTCTTCCCTTTTGGTTCATCGATGACGATGCCTGACCATCTGCCATCCGCAATGATGGGCTGCGGGTCATCGGCTGAACGGACATAGACCAGGACACAGTAGTAATTGGCGGCACGGTTTTCAACGCCCGCAAGGTCGGCGATCAGCTTCTGGTTGTTCCGGTCATCGGATTTGGAATCACCGGCATAGCGGGCGGAATGCACACCGGGTTGACCGCCCAAGGCATCGACACAGATGCCGGAATCATCCGCCATCGCAGGCAGGCCTGTCTGCCGGGAGACATGCCGGGCTTTCGCCAACGCGTTCTCAACGAAGGTGCCAAACGGTTCCTCCGCCTCGGTGACGTTGAATTCAGACTGTGGATGGATTTCGTACCCCATCGGTTCCAGCATCTGCCTGAATTCCTGGAGCTTCCCTTTGTTGCCAGAAGCAAGGACGATTTTGACAGCCATGAATCACCTGCCCATCATCATTTCAGACCCAAGACCTGTTTCTGCATGCCAATCAGGTCAGAGATACCGCTTTTTGCCAGGTCAAGCAGTTCAATCAGGTTCTGGCTCGAGAATGGATTGCCTTCCGCAGTGCCCTGGATTTCGACAAAATCCCCGTTTTCAGTCATCACCACATTCATGTCGGTATCGCAGGTGCTGTCTTCCTGGTAGTCCAGGTCAAGCACCGGGGAACCGTCACAGACCCCGACAGAAACCGCTGCGACAAAATGGCGGAGCGGGATGGATTCGATGATGCCTTCTTCCACCATGCGGGCAAATGCATCATAAGCGGCAATCATGACACCGCTGATAGAAGCGGTACGGGTACCGCCATCCGCCTGGATGACATCACAGTCGAGTTTCAGGGTCCGTTCACCGAAAGCTTCAAGGTCAAATGCGGCGCGGAGTGAACGGCCGATCAGCCGCTGGATTTCCTGGGTTCTGCCACTCTGACGGCCACGGGCGGCTTCACGGTCCATCCGGGTATGGGTGGAACGGGGCAGCATGCCGTATTCAGCGGTCAGCCAGCCACGCCCCCTGCCCCGCAGGAAAGACGGCACAGATTCCTCGATGCTTGCCGTACAGATGACCTTGGTGTCCCCAAACACCGCCAAGACAGAACCCTCGGCATATTTGGTGTAATTCCTGATGAATTCGATGGAGCGCATGGCGTTCAGGGGGCGGCCATTTGCGCGGATAAGCTTGATGTCGGACATAACCCTTTCTCTCCCAGAATCAAAATATTCCCAATAATACCATTTCCCTTGCTCCCTCAGTCAGATTCCACCGGAACCATGCGCTGACGCTATAAAGGCTTTTTCAGGAGGTTCAACGGCTGGAACAATGACTGCATGACACCATTCCCGATGAATGACAGGTTGTACGGGTGCTCTGAAACAGCAATCCGGTAGCCGGTCTCCTCAAACTGGGACTGGAACCGTTCTGCCATCTTGCCCCAGAGCACCAAGGTTACAGGCGGTTCCAGGCTTGCGTGGCGTACCGCCAATGCTTCCAGCACAGTATTCAGGAAAGGCTGCCAATAGCGTGTCTCTTTGGCAGCCGGTACACCTTTCCGGAAAACCAGGGCGGCGTTCAGCAGCAGGAAACCGCTGTGAATCATGTTTGCCTGGAGTTCCTGACCTGTCTGGATGAATGTCTGGTCAGGTTTCAGGCTGTTCTCAACAAACTGTTTCATCGCATCCTTGCCGGTATCGTCCGGCCGGAGATATCCGTCTGCCACCAGCAGCATCTTGATGAAGTTCCGCAGCGAAACCGCCCGGTTGACAGGTTTTGACAGTCCATCATCTGACCAGAGTTCCTCGACAGCACCATCCATGAAACAGTAACCGGAAGCACTGGTTTCACGGGGGTAAGGCCCTTCGCCCATCAGCACAAAACGGCTCTGGTCAACCGGCAGGGAAAACGCCGCAAAAAGCCGTCCCTGTGTCGGCAGGAAACCGCTGTTTTCCAGACTGTCCAGATACCCCGGCGTATTATCTTCCACAGCTGCCAGTCCCTGCTTCAGGATGTCCTGCCAGGAGGGATGGGCACGTTGGAGCGCAGTTTCAATGAATGGAGGGAAACGGTTCATTTTTTCAAAGCCTTCTGTTTAATCCTGTCGATGATGGATACGCCGAATGCCTGCTGGCGGAGAAGATGCAACTTGTCACGGACCTTGGCTGCCTTTTCAAACTGCAGGTTCTTCGCAAAGTCCTGCATCTGTTTTTCCAGTTTCTTGATTTCACGCCCCAACTCGCTTTCGGACATGATTTCATAATCCATCCGTTCTTCTTCAGCCTGGGCAGTCTTGCGGCTTTCTTCTGGATGGAAAACCCCGTCAATCAGTTCCCTGATTTCCTTCGTGATGCCTGCTGGGGTGATGCCATGCCGCTGGTTGAAGGTCATCTGCTTGGCACGCCGACGTTCGGTCTCATCAATCGCCCGTTTCATCGAATCAGTCATGTTGTCCGCATACAGGATGGCGGCACCGTTCAGGTTGCGTGCAGCACGGCCGATTGTCTGAATCAGGCTGCGTTCCGAACGGAGGAACCCCTCCTTGTCGGCATCCAGGATAGCAACCAAAGAGACCTCAGGGATATCCAGTCCCTCCCGCAGCAGGTTGATGCCGACCAACACATCGAATTTCCCCATCCGGAGATCCCGGATAATCTCAACCCGCTCAACCGTATCAATATCACTGTGCAGGTAACGGACCCTGACACCCTGTTCTGACAGGAATTCCGTCAGCTGTTCAGCCATCCGTTTGGTCAATGTGGTGACCAGGATGCGCTCATTCTGCTGGACGCGGTCATGAATCTCTCCCAACAGGTCATCGACCTGGCTGTCCGCCCTTCTGACCTCGATGGCAGGGTCAACCAACCCTGTTGGACGGACAACCTGCTCAACCACCTGCCCGGAATGGGCAAGTTCATAG
>CALGGD010000240.1 GCA_937916185.1 uncultured Oxalobacter sp.
TGTAAGAAGCATGGCGCCGGCAACGGCCGCGCCGCCGAGGTTGATCGGCAGCCCCCAGGTAAGGGAGAGAAGCAAAAACTTCTTTCTGTCCGTGATGGGCTTTACGGGAAAAAGCTGTGTGTTCCCTGCCTGTCCTGCGCAAGGATTTCATGATTGACCCCTATCAGGTCTATCAGGCGGCATCATGGGGCGCTGACTGCATCCTGCTGATTGTGGCGGCATTGTCCGATGACCAGATGCAGGAACTGGAAGCCTGCGCACATGGATTGGGGCTGGATGTGCTGGTTGAATCCCACAGTCCGGAAGAGCTGGAACGGGCATTAAGGTTGAAAACCCCCTTGATCGGTATCAACAACCGGGATCTGCGCACTTTCGAGACATCCATCCAGCATACCCTGGATATGCTGCCGATGCTGCCGGCTGACCGGTTGGCGGTCACTGAATCCGGTATCAGGACCCAGGAGGATGTGCAGGTCATGCGGCAGCATGGTGTCCATGCCTTCCTGGTCGGGGAGGCGTTCATGCGGGTTCCGGAACCCGGCGAGGAGCTCGCCCGTCTGTTTGCCTGATTTTTTCTGGCGCTAACCACCCAGCCAGGACTGCCTTGCTGTTTTCATGGCATCCGTCGCATTTTCCGTCAGGGTCAGCGTATATGCCGGCGCTTCCTCACTGACGAGGATGGCAGTCAGTTTCATCAGTTCATCGCGGCGGAAGACATGGATATCGACCGCATCACCCAAGGCATAGCGTGAGAGCTGCTGTGCAATGGATTTGCCGTCGGCAGAAACACGCAGACCGTCGATTGCCAACAGGACATCGCCGGCTGAGATGCCAGCGTAATGGGCAGTGCCGTTCTCATAAACATGGGTGACAACGCAGTCATTGCCCTGTTGCCTGATCCGTATATCCAGACCAGGTTTTCCGCCATCAGCCGTGTTTTTCATCGTGACACCGAAATCGGCAAACGCCTCGCGTAAAGGCAGGATGGTTGTACCGTAGATATAGCGGTTGAAGAAATCACTGAGGTCTGTTCCGCTGATTTCCTCCAACACCCGTTTGGCTTCAGCATCAGTCATGCCGACAGGCTGCCCCTCATCGAAAGACCTGCCGAAACGCTGCCACAGCAGCCGCATCACATCATCCAGTGAACGGGCATTGCCGGTCGCTTTCCGGAGCGTCAGGTCCAGCAGCAGGGCAACCAGGGAGCCTTTGGTATAGTAACTGACAAGGGCGTTTGGTGAGTTCTCATCCTGCCGGTAATATTTGGTCCAGGCATCGAAACCGGCATCCGAGATGCTTTGCCTCAGATGGCCTTTGCCACGCATCACGCCATTGATGGTCTTTGCAATGAGGCGTAAGTAAGTGCTTACATCAATCAGTCCGCTCCGCAGCAGGACAAGGTCATCGAAATAACTGGTGAAACCCTCAAACAGCCAGAGCATACGGGTATCGGTTTCCGCATCCAACCGATAAGGGATGAAAGCGGCAGGTTTGATTGTGACTATTGTTATGCTCTTTCTGGCTTTTTATATCCAAATGTTATTACAAGCTCTTGTCCAGAATTGACACTTCCTTTTGGATTATCACAAGAGAAATAAGGACAATCTTTATCCATTATTACTTCATAATTTCCATTTTTTTCTAATTTATTATCATCTAATTTACAATTACCTATTATTATTTTTCTTTTAAAGCATCTTTCATCCACTCCTTCATTCTCTTCTTTTTTTTCTTCCACAGGAGCTTTTTTCACTTTTTTT
>CALGGD010000241.1 GCA_937916185.1 uncultured Oxalobacter sp.
AAACAGGGGGATGCATGAATACCGGTGAAGACGGCATCCTCCTGAAAGTCCGGAACCTGCGGGTTTCATTCAGGACAGGAAAGACCACCTTCGCCGAAGCCGTGAAAGGCATCTCATTCGATGTGCCTGTCAGCCGGACAGTCGCTTTGGTCGGCGAATCCGGCAGTGGCAAATCCGTCAGCGCATTGGCGGTGATGGGACTGCTGCCAATGGATGTCGCCCGGATTGATGAAGGGTCTTCGATTGTCTTCAACGGGCAGGAACTGCTGGCAATGGACATGGCAGACCGCCGCAGGCTCTGTGGGACAGCGGTATCCATGGTGTTCCAGGATCCGATGACCTCCTTGAATCCCGTTTTCACCGTCGGCTATCAGATTGGCGAAGTCCTTCGGCTGCATAAAGGCATGACCCAGGCTCAGGCAAGGGAACGGACTGTGGAACTGCTGGCGGAAGTCGGGATTCCAGAACCGGAACGGCGTGTCGATGCGTATCCGCATCAACTGTCAGGCGGGCAGCAGCAACGGGTGATGATTGCGATGGCGATTGCCTGTGAGCCTGAACTGCTGATTGCCGATGAACCCACCACTGCCTTGGATGTCACCGTCCAACGGCAGATCATCCATCTGATCCAGGACCTGCAGAAACATCATCAGATGTCCGTGCTGTTCATCACCCATGACCTGCAGCTGGTTTCAGAAATGGCGGATGACGTGATTGTCATGCGTTATGGCGATGTGAAAGAGCAGGCGGCCGCTGAACAGGTCTTCACCCATCCATCTGATCCCTATACCCGGGCGCTGATGCTGTGCCGTCCTCCCATGAACCGCCGTCCCTTCCATCTGCCGGTGATTGACGACATCATCGCAGCAGGCGGCAAGGCACCCGTATCGGTTGGCGAGCGACAGCGCGGCTATCAACCGGATGATGAAATCATCCTTGAGGCAAGGCACATCTGCAAAGATTTCACGGTCAAGACAGGGCTTTTCCAGAAAAAAATCTTCCATGCGGTGAAAGATGTCTCCTTCGCCCTGCCACGCAGGAAGACACTTGGCATCGTCGGTGAGTCTGGGTCAGGCAAGACAACACTGGGACTGACCGTCATGCGCCTGCATCAGGCAACCTCTGGTGAAGTCATTTTTGATGGAAAAGACATCCTGTCCCTGTCTGAGCAGGCATTCCTCCCGTATAAACGGCGTATCCAGGTCATCTTCCAGAACCCCTATGCGTCATTGAACCCCCGTTTCACCGTCGGGCAGATCCTGATGGAGCCCATGGACCTGCATGGTATCGGCGAAAGTGCTGCTGACCGCAGGGACCTTGCCCATGACTGGCTGAAGCGGGTGGGGTTGCCTGCCGAGGCATACCAGCGGTATCCCCATGAATTCTCAGGCGGCCAACGCCAGCGTATCGCCATTGCCCGTTGCCTGACCATGCAGCCTGATGTCGTGCTCTGTGATGAATCTGTTTCTGCTTTGGATGTCTCTGTCCAGGCGCAGGTCCTGAACCTGCTGCAGGATCTTCAGGATGAATTCGGGCTGTCTTACCTGTTCATTTCCCATGACCTGTCCGTGGTGAGGTATATGGCAGACCAGGTCATGGTCATGAAAAACGGTGAAATGGTCGAGACAGCCGATGCCGATGAGATTTACCGCAATCCCCAGCATCCTTATACTCGGGAACTGCTGGCGGCAATCCCGCAGGACCGGTATGCGATGAGATAACCGTTCTTGATAATATCAGAAGTGATATAATCTCTCTTATGAAACAAAAATACCGGATTGTTTACTTCAATGAAATGGTTCAGCGTGACCTCGAAGCTTGGCCTATTGGACTGAGAACCAGATATCATCGTTTGACTGACAGGATGAAGATATATGGCGGCAATCTTGGCGAGCCGCATACCAAAGCTTTTGATGATGGTTTGATTGAAATGCGTGTCAAAGGCAAGGAAGGTATAGGCAGGGTCTTCTATTTCTCTGTCATTGGTTTCCGCATCGTCATGTTGCACAGTTTCATCAAGAAATCCGAAAAGACACCGCCCAAGGAACGGCGTATCGCTGAAAACCGAATGAAAGCATACAAGGAAGGCATCAAATGAAAACCCATGAAGAAATGATTGCTGAGTGGATGAAAGATCCAGAATACCGTGCAGAATACGACAAGCTCGAAGAAGAGTTCCGGATGCTTGATATGCTGCTGGAAGCACGTCAATCTGCGGGACTCACCCAGGCACAGGTTGCAGAAAGGATGCAGACATCCCAATCAGCAGTCGCAAGGATGGAAAGCGGTTTGACCTGTGGGCGTCTGCCGTCCATGTCAATGCTGAAACGTTATGCAGAAGCGACGGGTAAGCAGCTGCGTATCCAGTTTGTCTAAAAGGACGGGTAGGAAAGATGCTCCATTCCGATAAAGAAATTGACAGGATAATCTGGGAAGCCATCGCAGACAGCGACATCAGAAGCGATTTCATCTGTTACATCGTCCACAGTCCCAACGGGGCAGCGCATCTGGCGGAAGCGCAGGATAAGATGCTGCGTGCCTCCCAGGCAGTGGCACCAGCGATGAACTATCTGAAAGCCGTGCGGGCAATCCGTGACCTGGCGGAATCCGGTGATCCCTGTGCCACCTTCCATATGGGCAAGATTTATTCATTGGGCATCGGTGTGGTGCGCGATGTGAACCGTGCGGTTGAATGGTATGAGAAAGCCATGGCATTGGATGAAGCACGGGCATTCGGCAATCTGGGCTGGTTCTATCAGGAAGGGACCGGGGTGAAAAAAGACCCTGTCAAGGCGTTTGAACTGCTGACCCATGCGGGCAACGATGGCGTCCAGTCGGCAAAGACTGCCTCTGGCACCATGCTGCTCAAGGGCGAAGGCTGCGGGAAAGATGTCGAGGCGGGGCTTAGACGGATTGAGGAAGCCTTTGAAGCGGGTTACCTGAATGCCGGCAACCATCTGGCGGACATTATTTTGAAGGAAAACTGCTGCCGAAAGATGTTGAAAAAAGCCATGCCTGGCTCCAGAAAGTGGCAGAGGCAGGGGATGAGAAATCCATGGCGATGCTGGGATACCGCCTGATAGCAGGGACCCACGGCAAGCAGGATGTCGAAGCAGGTCTGGCGTGGATGCAGAAAGCCATCGACCTGCAGTATCAACCGGCATTCCTCTGGTTTGCCTCGCTGTACCGTAAAGGGCTTGGCGTGCCGCAGGATACCGGCAGGATGATTGCCTTGCTGGAACAGGGGATCGCTGCTGGCAGCGCAGACTGTGAAAGGGCGCTGGAACAGGTGCTGAAAGAGCGGGGTGTCGCAACGAACCTTCCATCAACTTTGCACTGAAAGCAGTTTATCAATAAAAGGATAGGAGAAAAATGCTCCGTCAATGTGCGGTTATTTTTGGCTGCCTGGCAGTGGCCGAAGGGTTTGTCCATATATTCAGCATCAATTTCCCGGCGCCGCTGATCGGGATGCTGCTGTTGACCGTCTTGCTGAAAGTGAAGGTCATCAAACTTGAATGGGTGAAAGGATTCTCAGATTTCCTGATTGCCCATATGGGGCTTTTCTTCGTGCCACCAGGTGTTGCACTGATGCTCTATCTGGACATCATCGAGGCACAGCTGCTGCCGATTGTCGCGGCAACCGTCATCAGCACCATCCTGGTCCTGGTCTCGACAGGGTGGGTCTATCAGCTGGTCAGGGGGCGGAAATGATTGAATTCCTGCACAGCGAGCTGTTTGCCGTCACCCTGACCATCGCCGTTTTCTGGGTTGGGATGCTGATCCAGCAGAAAACCCGGCTGGTCGCCCTCAATCCCATCCTGATTGCGATAATCGTCATCATTCTCCTGCTGAAAGTCTCAGGAACCTCTTACGAAACCTACAACGCAGGCGGTAAATACATCGCTTTCCTGCTGAAACCGGCGATAGTCGCATTGGGGGTTCCGCTGTACATGCAGATTGAACAGATCCGCAAACAGACCGTGCCGATCCTGGCGAGCCAGCTGGCCGCCTGCGCTGTCGGTGCTGTCTCAGCATTTTTGATTGCGAAATACCTTGGCGCCACGCCCGAAGTCGCCATCTCTTTGGCGCCGAAATCCGCGACAACGCCCCTGGCGATGGAAGTCTCCCAGATAACCGGCGGCATTCCTTCCCTGACAGCCATCATCGTCATCCTGACCGGGATTCTCGGTGCGGTCATCGGCCTGCCTATCCTGAGGCTGGCCGGTATTAAAAGCCCGATTGCGCAGGGGCTCTCCATGGGGGCTGCCGCCCATGCGGTCGGGACATCCCATTGCATGGGCAAGAACATCCATCTCGGCGTCTATTCCAGTCTGGGCCTGATTGTGAACGGCACGCTTACCGGTGTGCTGACACCGTATATCCTGCAGCTGCTGGGTGTCTGAAGGAAAGAATGCCTCTTCCCTGGAATTTCCTACTGGACAGTTTGACGGATTTTGAAAAACTGTCCAGTAGCAATGGACAGTTTTTTGTTTTTGTGGTTTGATGCCAATAGCCCTTCATTTCATTCCTTTCTTGGGAGGCATACAGGGAAAAAGAATGATAAAACGTG
>CALGGD010000242.1 GCA_937916185.1 uncultured Oxalobacter sp.
CCCCAGCCAATAAATACGAACAGCAAGGGGGACCAGGCATCAGGGACATCATGGCATTACTGCTGGGTTCTGATACGCCTGAAGCAGACAGGAAGCTGTTCTTCAAGGCACAGGTCTTTTACTGGCTGCTCGCTGCAATCGATGGTCATGGCAAGAATTTCAGCATTTTCCTCAAGGCAGGCGGCGGCTACAGCATGACACCGCTGTACGATATCCTTTCAGCTTATCCACTGTTTAGCGGTAAAGGACTGCAACGCCAGAAAGTAAAGATGGCTATGGCATTCACCGGCAAGAACCGCCATTATGAATGGCATACAATCCTGCCAAGGCATTTCCTCTCAACTGCGGATGCATGCGGTCTTGCACCTGCCCAAGCAAAGCGCTATCTACAAGAGATTATCGATGTGGCTGAACAGGCTATTGCTTCTGTCTCATCACAACTGCCGTCAGGTTTTCCTGCACATATAGCTGAAACCATTTTTTCAGGCATTTCACATCAGGCAGGAATCCTGAAAATGTCTATCCGCTGACAAGTTACAGATGGCATTGCAGTCAATTGCCATGACCGCTGTCGCCGTCATCGTGAACAACTTCTCATCCAATCCAGCCCGGCATTACCGCAAGTATTGAATCTGACAGACAGCAGAATGCAGGGGATACGGACTGTAGCCCGATATATGTGGCTAAGCACATTGATGGCCGCACTTGGCTTGGAACTGCCTAAGTCGTAGTAAATGCAGTAAAATACGCAGTCTTCAGTACCAAGGTGGCGGAATTGGTAGACGCACCAGATTTAGGTTCTGGCGCCGAGAGGTGTAGGGGTTCGAGTCCCCTCCTTGGTACCACATCAGATGCAGGTATCATCAAAATGACCGGCAACAGGACGCCATTCCACGCCCTTCTTCCCTTATGGCTATTCTGGGGCTTCAACTTCGTTGTGATGAAGACCGCCAACGATTTCTTCGCCCCGTCCTTCTTTGCCGCACTCCGCTTCACCTCGGGCGCCCTGATACTACTGGCAATCGTCCTGGTACGCCGCAGTCCCCTGCCCCCCAAGCATTTATGGCCATGGATCATCCTGACCGGTGCCATGCAGATTGCCTTCTGCAACGTCGCCATACAGGTCTGCCTCAAATACATCGGTTCCGGTCTGATGGCAATCCTGACCTATACGATGCCGATATGGGTCGCCATCCTCGCAAGGATATTCCTGAAAGAAAGCCTGACCCTGCAGAAAATCGCCGGGATAGCTATCAGCATCACCGGCATAGCCATCCTGATGAACATCGAGCTTTCTGGCAACCTGTGGGCGATACTCCTTGGCATTTCAGTCGCAGTCATCTGGGCAATCTCAAGCATCATCATGAAAGCCAAGCTCATGGAATGTGACATGATGTCGCTGACAGCCTGGCAGATGACGGCAGCTGCTGTAACCCTCATCGGTTATACCGTGGCAACCAGTGCCTTCGAGGCACAGTGGACACTTCTTTCCATCGGTTGCGTCGCCTACAACGGCATTCTCGCCTCAGCTGTGGCATTCCTCTTATGGTGCTATGTCCTGACCCATATGGAAGCCGGAAAAGCAGCAGTCTCAGTCCTTGCTGTTCCAGCAGTCGGCGTGCTTTCCGGCTGCCTCTGCCTGGGTGAACCGCTGACCCTCACGATGGGAATCGGCATGGTGCTGATTCTTTCCGGCATTGTCCTGGTCCAACGGGCAAAGGCGGTGAGATGAAATCATTGTCCACTGGCTTGGCAGATTTTCTATCCAGCAGGCACCACGGATAACCTGTCAAAGGATTTCAGCAAACCTACCCGTATCATCTACTGATAGATAATATGTCATCACACGATTACAAATGTATACAAAGTCAGTTATAATATTGCAAAAATTCAATGGTTTTTTGGATTGATGAAAGGAAATCAATGCTATGGCAAGCACCTTGGTACAGTTCAGGGCTGATGATGCAGAAAAGCTGGCATCCATCCAAATCTGCGAAAAGCTGGGGTTGACACTCCC
>CALGGD010000243.1 GCA_937916185.1 uncultured Oxalobacter sp.
ACCATCCTTGCCACAGGCTTCGGCATCGAGAATGTCGATGGCATGAACGGACACCTGAAGAAGCATACCCAGGACGACATCAACCGCATCGCTGAGGAACAGGCAAAAGCCGTAGAGCGTCAGGACCGCCGTAACCGCTACTATGGCGGCGACAGCACAGCCAAGCGTTACAAGCGCCGTCCGAACATTTACCTCTTCCGTCCTGAAGACCTCGACAACGATGACGTGATCTCAGCCGTGGAGCAGACGCCTACCTACAAACGTACAAGGGATATCTTAGACAGCATCAACTCGCAGGCCACAGGCGATGAGCAGCTTGACGAACAGGCTCCCAACCAGAACAACCCCGTGCAGGGCACTATCAAGTTCATGTAGCGCGCTTGCTGCCTATTCCCGATAGAGTTCCTTCAGCACCTGCAGCGACTTGAGTTCAGGGAAGTCGGGCAGGTGCAGGCGATAATAGGTGAGCGCGACTTCCAGAAGGCGGTTGCGCTCGCTGTGCGTCATACGGTAGAGGCGCATCGTTGGATAGTCCATACGCATCATCAACTGGATCTTCTCCGCCTCATCCGGGCGGAGGAAGTCGCGATGCACGGGAGGCACGGCGCAAAACTCACTCTCACGCAGGTCGAAATAGTGGCCAGGGGCATAATCCTCCAGATTCGGATAGAAGCCCAGGAAACGGCTCATGCGCATCAGGAAGACCAGATGGAAATTGGCAAAGTGACCCGTCTGGCTGTCGAGCCACTGGATGCTGTTCGTCACGTAGTCGAAGAGCGGCGTGTTCTGCTGCTCGCCGCGCAGGGCATAATACAGGAACTCGGCGACGAAGAGCCCTATCGAGAGTTTATGGGGTTCGAAGGGTATCGACGAGAAGGGGTGAGCCAGTCTGACGTCGGCAAGTTTCTGCAGCTGCACCCTGGGGCGCACATCTGCCTCGACCTCCAGAAGCGACAACGGCTGGAAATACTGCTTCTTGACCTTCGACTTCTGCGACTTGGGCAGACTGACGATAAACGAGAGTTTACCGTGGCTTCGGGTGAACATATCGACTATCAGTCTGCTCTCACCGTACTTGATCGAATGGAGCACAATGGCCTGTGTCTTAGCCAACATACGGCTGCAAAATTACTAAATAATCCACAATTTTTAAAGGGTAAAAACATTTTTCTTGAAGAAAATTTTGTCATTTGGAAAAATAGCTAGCTCAAGCAGAACCATAATAACCTCCAGGAATCAATTAAACATCAAGCCTCAATCACAAAACCGGCGTGTCCCGGTTTAACAATAGCGTCTCCAACCGCTGCCAACATACTGGCGGTGGCAGCCTGGCCGGTACAATGGCAAGGTGCCAGGAAATCAGGATGCCATGCCTTCATATGTTCAAAAGTATAGTTCAGGCGATTTTCATCAGCATTCACCAGATGCATCCCACCGATGATACCGTGGATTTTCTGGATGCCGGAGATACGGCGGATATATTCAACCGTATTGACCAGACCGGCATGGCAGCAGCCCAGCAGGATCAGCAGACCTTGGTCGGTTTCAAACCACATCGACTGGTCATCTTCAATCAGGTCGTCAACCCCCCGGTGGTCATCCAGGAAAAACGGACCGCCGGTATCTTCCAATGGAATATCACGGGGAACTGGTCCCGTCATGCCGGTCTTCAGTGTCAGATACCGTGGACAGGATGTTTCATGGATCCTGCCTGCCGGAATCGATGCCAATGCCTGGATGGAAGCTTCAGGCATCCCGATAAACCGGGGGGCTGTACCGATTTTGCAGCTGTAACGGCCGATACGCAGCTGAGGGCAGCAGTAGATATGTGCCTTGCTGTTCCTTTCCAGAAAAGCTGGCAGTTGCCCTGTATGGTCATAATGCCCATGGCTGAAAACCAGTTTGTCCGCAGTGCTCAGGTCAACGCCCAGTGCTTCTGCATTGGTCAGTAGAGCACCCAATTGACCGGTATCAAACAGGATGCGGTATTCATCCGTTTCAATCCAGGCTGAAAAGCCGTGTTCCTTCGCCAGATTCTCAGGCGCTTCATTGTCAACCAGTACCGTAATCTTGACAGTCTTTCCCACGAAAATCTCCAATAATTATATTATGAATCAATAAAGTATATTATTTTCTTATTCTTGATTATAAGGAGTCAGGACTTGTGTACACCGCTCCGTATAAGCTGTTCCGTCTCCTGTGTAAGTACCGGATAGTTCTGCGTATAATCCATCGGTTTTCCAAGTCAGTCCAGCGCCCTCCAGGACAGTGGCATCATCATTGGATGCGCTTTTTACCTTGATGGAATTGTCCCGGTACAGCAGTTCAGTTGAACCATCCTGTCCTGGTTGCAAGATGATCCGGTTGCCGCTGTCACACTGCCAGCTGACCGCCCCGTCAGGCAGGGGTTTCAGGTTCTGGGTAATATCGTTGCTGGTTGTGCTGCAGCCAGCAAGAGCCAGCAAGGCCAATAAAGGAATCAAACGTTTCATAAACATACCTCTTTCTCTGGCAGGTCTACTAGAACAGGGTCTGCCTGACAGGAACATCCATCGATAAAAGCCTTTTCACAATGCTGCGGGTCTTCCCGGCATCCCCTGAGGTGAAAATCCTGAAATCCGCAGGCGGTGTTTCAGGCGCATCCGCACAGAGCAGGCCGTGGTTCTGCAGGACATGCTCCAGCTGGCGTGCAATCGCATCTCCTGTATCAATCACCATCAGGTCAGGATGGCCTGCTTCAGCTGCCAGCCGTTCAATGATATGGCGGACAAAAGGATAATGCGTGCATCCAAGGACAATCGTATCAGCTTTCTGTGCCAGCAAGGGCAGCAGATAAGTCCGGATAGTCTGCACCACCTTTTCAGATTCAGGGTCTTCCCGTTCAATCAAATCCGCCAGACCAGGGCATGGTTGCAGGATGAAGCGCACACCAGACTGCTCACTCAGCAGTTGGTGCAGCACATGGAACTTGTGGCTTGTCAGTGTCCGTGCTGTCGCCATCACCCCGACAATACTCGACATCGTCTTGAAAGAAGCGGGTTTCAGGCCGGGTTCAACGCCGACAATCGGCAGATCCTTATAATGCGCCCGCAAAAGATGGATTGCCGCAGCAGTTGCTGTATTACAGGCAACTACCAAAGCCTTTGCGCCCTGTGACAGCAGGAAATCCGTAATCTTGAAAGAACGCTCGACAATAAACGGTTCAGGTTTATCGCCATACGGGTTGTACCGTGAATCGGCAAAATAAAGCAGGCTCTCGTGTGGCAGCCGTGCACGGATATGCCGGGCAACAGACAGACCGCCGATTCCTGAATCAAAAACACCGATTGGATCAAAACACCGCATTTTTACAAGCTGTCACCCCTGTTTCTTGGAAACTACTGGAATCCTGCCATTGCAGAAATTTGCAATCTTGGCTTCCCATTCAGCTGGTCCTGTCGTATGCAGGGAAGTCCCTGACGAATCAACTGCCACCGTCACAGGCATATCCTCAACCTCAAACTCATAAATCGCTTCCATCCCCAGGTCGGCGAACGCCAAGACCTTTGAAGACTTGATTGCCTTGGAGACCAGATAAGCGGCACCACCCACCGCAATCATATAAGCCGACTTGTGCTTCTTGATGGCTTCAATCGCAACAGGTCCCCGTTCAGCCTTGCCCACCATCGCAATCAGTCCTGTCTGTCCCAG
>CALGGD010000244.1 GCA_937916185.1 uncultured Oxalobacter sp.
GTGAAATAGAGTGTGCCTGTCAAGGTCGATGTCTTGTTGGTCGCCTTGTTGTAGGCCGTCTCACAAAAGTCATATTGAATGGCCTTGAGTTGTTCGTTGAGAGCCTTGACCGCCTTTATCTGAGCCTCTTGAGCCGCCACCGACAGCACGACACACCACATGCCGACAAGTGTCATGAGTATTTTTTTCATAGTAGTCACTTTTTGTTTTGTTACATGTTCAGTTGAGGCCGCCGGTGATGGCTATCGTCTCGCCGGTGATGTAAGCCGCCTTGTCAGATGCAAGGAAGCCTATCAGTTCAGCCACCTCTTCAGGCTCACCAAAACGGTTGGCAGGTATGGTCTGGCGCAGTGCTTCTTCATCGAGCCCTTGTACCATGTCGGTCTTGATGAATCCGGGAGCCACGCAGTTGACGGTGATATTGCGTCTTGCAAGTTCCAAGGCAAGTGACTTGGTGGCTCCAATCAATCCTGCCTTTGCTGCACTGTAGTTGACTTGCCCCCTGTTGCCAATGACACCGGAAACTGAGGTCATGACTACAATCCTGCCAGGTTTCCTTCGATGGACCATCGGCATGATAAGTGGATTCAGGACATTGTAAAAACCATCAAGGTTTGTCCTGATGACACTGTCCCAGTCTTCAGGTGGCATTGCCGGAAAAGCATTGTCGCGGTTGATGCCTGCATTGCAGACAATGCCGTAATAACAGCCGTTCTTTTCCACATCTTCAATCAGGACATCCGCTGTATGGCTTCTATCACTGATGTCAAACTGAAGGATACGGGTATTGCATCCCATTTGCCGGATTTCTTCAGCCAGTACTTCAGCTGCATCCCGTTGTGTCCTGCAATGGAGGACAATGTCATATTTCTTTTCTTTTGCCAGCCGCAGGGCGATGGCTTTGCCTATTCCCCGGCTTGATCCGGTAATCAATACAGATTCAGTCATGATTTCGGTGGTTGATAAACGGTACAGACGGCACTTGCGATTTCTTTCCCATCAATCAGGATGGAACAATGATATGAGCCAAGTCCTTCTTCAGGCATCAGATACTCCCTCTCTGCAAGGATATCAAGAGTTGTCCCAACTTTGAAATCCGGCACTGAACAGCTGTAATGCCTTGTCCCCAGGAGATAACCGATCCTGATTGGCTCATTGTGTATCTTGGCAAGGAATCCTGCATGCACGCCGATTGTCTGAGCCATATATTCCAGACCAACCCATGCCCCTACTGCATTGCCTTGACAGAAAAGGCTTCCCTCATGGATGGTGACCTTTGTTTTCACTGTCGTTTCATCAGCTTCTATAGCCGTATCCAACAGGAGCATCGGTGCATCATGCGGCAATAATGAGCTGATATCGATATGTGTGATGTTCATGGCATCCCTTCCATGACAAGTGCCGCATTCGCTCCACCAAAGGCAAAGGATGTACTGAGGCAGTAACGGATTGGATGGCCTAGTTGTGCACCTATGCCGGCAAGGTTGATTTTGGCAATCCCTGTATCATATTCGCCATCATATAAGTGCGGGGGAACCAAGCCTGACATATTATCCTGCATGGCAATCCAGCATAAACCAGCTTCAACTGCACCAGCTGCACCAAGGGTATGTCCTGTCATTGCCTTGGTTGAACTGCAGAAGACAGATACGCCTGCCATTTCATGGATGATTTTTGCTTCCATGGCATCGTTCTGTTGGGTACCAGTACCATGAAGGTTGATATAGTCGAGCGCTTTTGCATTGATTCCTGCTTTTTCCAAGGCTTGTGTGATGGCCAGTCCTGCACCTTTACCTTCAGGATCCGGTGCAGAAATATGATGCCCATCAGAAGCTTCTCCCCATCCAGCCAAGGCAATCCCAGAAGGTACCCTGGACATCAGGAAGAAGGCGGCACCTTCCCCAAGATTGATGCCTTGCCTGTTTTTACTGAAAGGTAAAGTCGTTTCAGGACTGATGGCGTCCAAGGCAGAGAAACCCGCGATGACAAAAGCACTGAGTGTATCAACACCGCCGGCAATGATGGCATCACAGATGCCGGCTTCAAGGAGCCTTGCTGCACTGGCAATGGATTTGGCACCAGAGGCACATGCACTTGAGTGGACGTATGCAGGACCGGTCAAGCCCAGTTCATTGGCAATCAGTTCCGAAAGGCTTCCCAGTTCCTGTTGTGCGTAATGGAAGTCTTCTGGGAAACATTGACAGGTTTTCCGGAAAGAGAAAGCCCGTTCGCTTTCTGCAATGCCTGATGTGCTTGTCCCAACGATGACGCCAATCCTGTTCCTGCCAAACTGCTTGATTGCGGCATCCACGGATGGACGGATCTGATCCAATGCTGACAATGCAAAAAGATTGTTCCTGCTCCTTGAGAGGATTGGAAGGTCAGAGACAGTCCTGTTTCCAGATGGGACGCTTAATCCCAATGGCAGGTGGAAAGGCTTCCATGCATCAGACATGGTGATGCCACTTCTTGGGTTGAGAAGCATGTTCTGTCTGATGGCTTCATGGGAATTGCCCAATGGGGAAATTATGCCAAGGTCGTTCAGGTATATCATGCTCAGGAAAGAGGAACAGATTGAATTGTAAGTCCGTAATGGTAACGGGTATCAGTCATTTTGATTGTCCCGAGCCACCGTTCTTTCTGACTATACTCAATACGGATGATTGTAGCATTGTTGAAACATATTTTCCGTTTTAAATGGTTTTCTTCCACGACAGTCCATCCTTCAGGCAGCCCTTTTCTGACAGCCTCTATCGGCCAGAGGGCAAGCTGGATATTTGACAGGACAATCTCTGGCTGTACCTGTTCAGGCAGTTTCCCATCTTTCCATGTCTCCAGTTCCTTACCATCATATGTGATGGTCATCATCCTGCGTTCCATGGCGATTCCCACCATTGTGAGTTTTTCAGGTGTTACCTCAAGGACAACATTCATATCCTGTTTTTTACCATTGAGTTCTGCATGTATCTGCTGATAGAGGCTGGCAGGTTCACCGAAAGAGGAGGGGGAAAGCCTTATCATCGGTTCAAACCTGGCAGGTCTATTGAAAGTAGTGCATCCTGACAGTATGGATAGCAGGACTGCCAGGAAGAGCATCAGGAAAGTTTTACTAAAGGCGGTTTGTCTCAGTATCATTGCTGTCCGTCTTGCGTGGAAGTTCTTCTGAAACATGGCACGGTTATCCAGACCAATGTGATGCCTATAAGCATCGTCAGTCCAAATGCATGGAGGGCTGGGGTCTGGCTAAGGCATAACAGGCCAAAGGACAGGATGGTGCTTGATGCTGAAAGTCCGGTTTCCAGCCAGACAGCAGCCAGGTTTTCAGAAGGCTGTTCATTGAAGAAAATTCCCGAATCGACACCAACGCCCAAGATGAGCATGAATGCGAGGATATTGAACAGGTTAAGTGTCTGTCCAGTCAGCCCCAATAAGGCCAAGGTACCCAAGCTTGCAATGAAAGGTGGGGCGACAATCCGCCAAGCGTTTCTGCGGTACCTGAAGAAAAGGAGCAGCCATATCAGGCCATATGCGGCAATGATGAATCCGCTGATATAAATCCTGTAATTGCGGAAAACGGAAGAGATATCCCCAACCTTGTCAATCCATAAGATGCCATTGTCAGGGGAATCAAGCTGCTGTAGCTGCTGGATATTGTCTTTTGATACACCTTTAACTGTGACGATGCTTGCTGATACATCACCGATGCGTCCGAGCCAAAGATGCTTAAGTCCCTGTATACCTGGCAACCCTAGGCATTTTTCTACTGTCAGGTAATCATCCAAACTGTTTTCCTGGTCTTTTTCAATACCTGTTGCTTCTCTCAGGACATCGAACGCACCACCTGGGGCATAAAGTTTTTCATAGATAAGCTTCCTATCTGCCTTCTGCTGTGCAATGGATGGAATCCAGCCAGATACCGCCTGCCATCCTCTGATGATTTTCCTCTCTGTCAGCTCAGACAGCTTTTCCTGAAGTTTTTCCTCACGTTGGAGAACCTGCTCGTCATCCTGTCCCCGGACAAGGTAGAACTGGGTCATTGAGGGCATATCCATGAGTTCTGAAATCCTGACCTGCTGTTCTACAAGGGATGGGTCTGGATTCTGAAGGCTCCTTAGGTCATCGTTGACAGAGAGCCGGAAAAAACCAATGCCTGCCAAGACAAGCAGGACAATCAATGCAATCAATGTTTTCAGATCCTTACCTGCTGTCGGCCAGAGGGATATCAGTTTCTGATACTTCTGCCAGCCAATCTTTTCCCTGAAGGAACCAGGACCAGTGAAAAAGGGAAACCAGCAGACAACAGTGAGCCATGCGGCAATAAGGCCTGTGATGGCAAAGATTGCCATCTGTTGAAGCCCAGGGAAAGGTGTGAGCATCAATCCCAGGTAAGCGGTCACTGTGGTCAGTAGGGTCAATCCCATACTCGGCAGGAGTTTCCGCATCAGTGTCCAGGAATCCATATCGGCATTGGCATGAGCCCTGTTGCATAGGTAATAGATGCCATAGTCTTGTGCAAGGCCGATGATGCTGGCGCCAAAGACAAGCGTCAGGACATGGATCTGTCCGTAACATGATGAACAGATTGCCAATGCAGCAGCGACACCGGTAGCTAATGAAACAGCGACAAGGACAATAGGTCTAAGTGTCCTGAAGGTCAGCCAGATCAACAGGACAATGCCAATAAGTGATCCTGTCCCTATGATGGAAATTTCTTTTTTGGCCTGTGCAGTGGCTTTTGCCGCATGAAGAATGACACCAGCAGTCAGGACATTCACATCAGCGGTCTTCTGGGCATCGGCTCCTGCTGTCTCAAGAAGTGGTATGACATCATTCTGGACATCTGAGGAAAAAGCTGGTTTCAGAATATTGATTGGCAAGACGGCATAATACCTGCCGTCATGTTCGACAGAGAGTCTCCCTTCCCTTGGACGGACGGGTGTTTCCTGGAGACGCATTCCTATCCAATCATTGAAAAGGTTGAAGGGGTCTTTCTGCCAAGGGACGAACTGGATACTGCTCCCAATCATTCCATAGACCCGTTGCATCGAGTCCTCTACCCAGCTGTTGGCAGTCTTTTCCTGGAGAGCCTTGCGCGATTCAGATGTCAACAGCTGATTGCGGTATTTTGAAAAGACTGGAAGCCAGCCGTTTTCAATCAGGTCTGCATCTGATACTGAGACCTTGAGGAGTTCTGGTTGTTCGGCCAGTCTTTTCCCATAGGCATCAGCAGCTTTGACCGCTTCTTCCCATTTTTCTGAACCGATAAGGACAACGACCTGCTGTTCAGATGAATCAACCATTTTTTTCAATGCATCCTGACGGACAGGATCAAAATGCTCAGCAGGAAGGAGGGTGACGATGTCAGTGTCTGGCTTGAATTTCCCTGAGGCAAAAAGAAAGATGTTATATGCCGCAACCAGGCATATGCAGATAAGCCAAAGGAAGACAGGAAGCCGTTTCTTGGACATCTTTCAGGTATTCAGGATCAGAAAATACGGGCTTCTTCAGGTCTTATGGCACTGCGTCCTGTCTGCATTCCAGAAAAGGTGATGGATGTCATATCACCAGACTGCTCATGAAGCGTGACATGCCGGATATAGCTGTCACCATTGAGATTGATGCGTTTGATGACCTTGCTTATAGATGGGGTCCTGCTTGTCAAGGAGGCATTCCATTTGTTGCCGGTCATATGGGTTCCGATATGGAAATGCTGCTGGAGTTTTGAAAAATCACCTGCAACCAAGGAAAACATCAATCCATTGATGACCTTGACCATGGGTTCCCGTGAAGCACTCATACGGCTGGATACCGCACCATTACGGTACTGGACAATCTCATTCCTGGTCAGGCGCATTGAACTGGCAAAGGGTTTTATATTGCGCCAGAGGATGCCTTTATGCTGGTTGACACAAAAACGGCCGCTTGATGTGATAGGCCTAGACACTCCAGACAGACGTTTCTGCTGGGTAAATGATCCACAGATTGTATCTGGACGTGATACAAGCTGCTGGATCCGTTGAAGGTCAGATGCTTCAGCCGCCAATCCAATCATTCCGAATGAAACTGCCGCCAGTATAGCAATAGGATTCTTTTTCATCTGATTATCCAAGTCCAAGTTTTTCAAGGAGGATGCCAGGGGAAGCAAAACACATTTCATTCTTAGACATATCAACCGCCACCTGGGTGGTTGTTGCAATGGATATACGTTTCCCGCTCTCAGCATCGGTAATTATATACTTCATCTTCAACCTGTATTCCCATTCCATAATCATGGCTTGGATTTTAAGCCGCTGACCGAATGTCGCAGGGTTTATATACCTGAAGTGCATATCGATGATTGGCCATGCGAAGCCGGACTCCTTCATCTGTCCGTAGTTGTAACCGATTTTGTTCAATAGTGCGGAACGTGCGATTTCAAGATATCGCGGGTAGTTGCCGTGCCAGACCACATTCATAGGATCCAAATCATTGAACTGGACAATGGTCTCGACTTCTGCCTGACATTCAGGGTTCTGGGGGAATTTTGTCATCGGTTTTCCTCGGTATAACAGTTCCATGCCTGTTCATGTATCAGGGTGATGAGGGTCCGTAAATCAGGTTCAAGGCGGCGGTCTTCCATGACCGCTTCAATCTCCCTGCACAGTTCCTCATACATTGACAGGATATTTGGTCTGGGAGTGGTTGCTGGATTCTGTTTCATACGGAGCATCATTCCCTGACGGACAGCAATCAGAAGGGCTGCCGCAACCTGTTCGGTCAGTTCAATGACACGGATGCAATCCCGTGCTGCAATGGTACCCATGCTGACTTTATCCTGATTGTGGCATTCAGTCGATCTTGAGAAAACTGAAGCCGGCATTGTCAGTTTCAGGGCTTCAGCAGTCCATGCAGAAACACTGATTTGGAGGGCTTTGAGGCCATGGTTTATGCTGGCACGCACGCCTTCGCTTCCCGAGAGGTTGGCAGGAAGCCCATTGTTGTAGCGGACATCGACCAGCAGTGCCATCTGCCTGTCGAGCAGGTCAGCGATATTAGCGACGGCATTTTTCATGGAATCCATCGCAAAGGCTATATGACCGCCATAGAAATGACCGCCATGAAGCACACGTTCTCCTGTGACATCAATAATCGGGTTGTCGTTGGCGCTGTTGAGTTCGTTCTCAACAAGCTGCCGAAAGAAAGGCAACGCATCCTGAAGGACTCCAATGACATGGGGTGCGCATCTCAAGGAATAACGGTCTTGGATACGGTCCCTGTAGGGTAAGGCATCAACGCCAAGGTCATCGCGCAGCCATGCCGCAATCTGCTGCTGTCCTGGATGGGGTTTGACCTCAAAGAGCATTTCATCAAAATGATAGGCATTGCCGTCAACAGTGAAGGAAGCCATTGCCGTAATTCTTGTCGCAAGTCTGGCAAGATACGCTGCACGGGAATAAGCCAGGCAGGTAAGACCTGTCATTACAGCAGTGCCATTCATCAATGCCAGTCCTTCTTTTGGACGGAGGTGCAGAGGAGGAATGCCGGCTTCTTCCAAGGCTTTTTCGGCAGGATACAACTGATTGCCACGCCAGACCTCACGTTCACCGCAGAGGACTGCCGCAAGGTAAGATAAGGGGGTAAGGTCTCCGCTTGCACCAACAGAGCCCTCAGAAGGCATGACAGGGATCAGGTCGTTATCAAACAGCCTGACAATCTGTTCAAGGAGGGCATAGCTGACACCGGAAAAAGCCTTGCTGAGTGAACTGAGGCGAGCTGCCATCACTGCTTTGGTCTGTTCAGGAGTAAGGTACTGTCCAAGTCCACAGCCATGAAAGGTCATCAGATGATGTGGCAGTTCATTGACCAATGAAAGCGGCACCGCAACTGTGCAGGAGTCGCCATAGCCTGTTGTCACACCATAAATCTCCCCTTTTTCACTGAGAAGCCTGTCCAGAAAATCTGCACCGGCCTGTATAGCCTGACGGAATGCTGGATCACTGGAGAGGGTTACCCGGGCTTTCCCGGAAGCGATGGCAACGACATCCTCAATGGAAATGCGTTCTTGGTTGAAAACAATGGTTTTCTTTTTGTCAGATGATTCTTCAATAGTCATTTCTTGTCCCAAAAAGGGTAAAAGTTGAACCACTGCAAAGGTGCTGTGAGGCAATAATGCTCAAGTCTCGCAGAATATTCTGAGGCGAGCTTATGGAAAAAAACTTCCCTTTCTTTCCGTGCAGGCATGGAGATTTTCTTACGGAAAAATTCAAAATGCACCTCATCCCCATGGGCTCCCTTGGTTGCAAACATCAGATGGACCGGACAATCCAGAAGTGATGCAAGTACATATGGACCGATTGGGAAAGCCGCCTTATCTCCGAGGAAGTCTACACTGACTGTCCTTTGATTGTCCGATACGGGAACCCTGTCTCCCGCAATGATAATGAATTCCCCCTGCTGGACACGTTCATTCAATGCAAAGATGACTGCCGGAGAGATGTCTGTAACTTGGACAATCGAGAACTGGCTGTCAGGTGAAATCTGTTTCAGGATATTATTGAATTCTTTGGCATGATGGGTGTGGACAAGCATGGTGACTTTCAATCCAGCCTGCTTTTTTGAGAGGGCTTTGCAGAGTTCGATGTTCCCTGAATGCGAGCATATCAGCAGGCATCCCTGTTTCTGGAGGATATATTCATCAAAGGGGGCTTTTCCATGAATCAGGACAGATTCCAACGGATAGTTGCCGCTCCAGACAAGGAGCTTGTCAAGGATGTTTTCACCGAATGCCATGAAATGGCTCAACGTCCGCCAAAAGCCCGGTTCCATATCCTTTATGCCGCCATAAGAGGATATATGCATTAGATAATCCCTGGAAGCCTGCCTGGCGATAGGATTTGTCATCATGTACCAGAAGATGACTGGATACAGGAAGAGCCTGAATGGCCAACGTCCGAAAATCCTGGCAATCCAGAAAAGGAAACGGATTCCCAGCAGGAAGGTCACCTCATTGATGCCTGCCCAATGTGTCATGTCCTGCTGTCGAGCCATTATCTCCACCAATATCCTATCAGCCGTGGAAAACGTAGAAGCATTCCAAAGAAGAGCCGTGCGTGCATGAAGCAAATCTGCACATTATCACGGAACCCCCTGAAATGAGAAACACCATCTATTGGATAAGAGACTTTTGTTGGAACGTTGACGACATCAAGTCCTTCCCAGAAAAGCCTGACAATGATATCGGTATCAAATGTCATGCGGCTGCCGAAATGGTGTTTCTTGGAAAGAAGCATCACTTTTGAGACAGGGTAAAGCCTGAAGCCGCACATTGAATCCTTGATTTTAAATGACAGTGTGTTGATCCATACCCAGACATGTGTGATGTAACGGCAGAAATAACGGATAGTAGGGACAGATCCGTCATAAACGGGACAGCCGTTGATGATGGCATCAGGAAACTGTCTGGCGAGGGAAATGAACAAGGGGATGTCCCGGGTGTCATGTTGACCGTCTGCATCAATCTGCAGTGCATGGGTGAATCCGCATTTTTCTGCATAGCGGATCCCGGTCATCACAGCTTCCCCCTTGCCTTGATTGTCTTTATGCCTTAGGAGATGGATATTGTCCGGGAATTTTTCTGCAAGTGAATCCAGGATATCTGCACAGTCCCTGCTGCTGCCGTCATCCACCAAGATACAGGGGATGCCATGGATGATGATGTTCTCAACGACAGCAGGGACAGCATGTTCATGGTTATAGACGGGTATCAGAACACAGGGTAGGAACAGGCTCTCTGTATCCATCAGTCATCAGCTCCAATAAGAGGCAGGTAGCTGATTCTGCCACTGGAAAAGGTTTCCCGGTCAGTGAAATACCTGAAACCCAGTATGTTTTTCTTTGAAGAAGAAGACAGGGAAAGCTTGACAGAACAGCCTGGCAAGATTGGTTTCTGGAATTTGAGCTGATGCATTTCAGAAAATGTGTTCCTGATACCCAGATATTGCTTGCCGAATGCCATGACCCAGTCAAGTTGGACAACACCAGGGTCATCCGTGATCTGCAGAGGTACTTGGATGAGGTGATTACCCATTTGTCATCAACAAATAACTGCGATGTTGAACTCACATTGGAAGTCAATGCGCAGGCTGCAGAAGGTTTCTCTCAGGGTACAGTAAGGACGGTCTCTGAAAACTGCAGAACGCTGCGTATCACTGACTTCGGATTTGAGAAGTGATTACAGTGGCAGTTGATCTGGTATCTGTTTTTATCTGATTTGCGGAATACAACAGTCAAAGGGGCTTAATCATATGAGAACTGATAACGTGAACATGCTTCAGGACACACTGAGCATCCTTGACAAAGGCTACTATCAGCTTCACGGGGAAACCATTTCCCTGAAGCTTTCGAGAGCGCAAATGGAGGAAGTCCAGGTCTTCTTGCCCAAGGATGTTCAGGCTATATGTGGGGCAAAGGACTTTGAACACGTCCATGTGCTTGGACGGTGTGGTTATGGCTGTGAAAATGCCGATTCCTTCACGCTGGCTCGAAAGCGGGCGGAGCAGTTCTCGTATGACCTGAAGCAGAAAGGCGCAAAGCCCATACTTGTTTTAAATCTGGCCAATCCTGTCAATCCGGGTGGGGGAGTGCGCAGAGGCGCTAAGGCGCAGGAAGAGGATCTTTGCAGGAAAAGCTCTCTGCTGGTTTCCCTCGAATGCATGAAAGCAAAAGCCTACTATGATTATAATCGATCGCTGAACACCTACATGGGCTCCGATTCGGTTATGATCCATCCTCAGGTAGAGATCATCAAGGACGAAAACGGAGAGCTGCTTCCGGAGACGGTCATTGTCGCTGTCATGACCTGTGCTGCGCCGATGCTACGTAACGGGATGGAAGGACTGTCTCAGAAGCAGTATGAAAACCTGCTCTATCGCCGCATCACTGGAATGCTGAAGGTGGCGGCATATCTGGGATATCGCCATCTGGTGCTCGGCGCGTTCGGCTGCGGTGCATTCCGGAATGATGCCCGTGTAGTGTCCGATCTGTTCTATAAAGCCCTGAAAGAGTTTAACTTTGACGGAATGCGAGAAAAGGATATGTTCCGCAGAATCGACTTTGCCGTCCTAAGCCGCTCTGAAGAAATGTATAACTTCAACGAGTTCAGCCGGAACTTCTCACATTTTTACCGGGAGGAGGATCAGAAGGAAATCGACCAGGCGCTGGAGAGAAAGAAGAAGACCGAGATTCATCTTGACGCAATCCGGGGCTGCATTTTTGGCGGAGCCGTAGGTGACGCGCTGGGGTATCCGGTGGAATTCCTGCAGGAAAACCAGATTTTCAGTCAGTATGGATCAAATGGAATCACCGTCTATTCGAAGGACAAAGCCAGCGGGAAAGCTCAGATTTCGGACGATACCCAGATGTCGCTTTTTACGGCAAACGGTCTGCTTGTGGGTGATACACGCGGCGCGATGCGAGGTGTTCAGGGCTGGCCCAGAGGGTATGTCATGAGAGCTTATAAGGACTGGCTTAAAACGCAGGAATCTTCTATGGCAGAAGTAAATCGACATGAGCGGTATACTGGCGCTGGCGGTTTCTCATGGCTTCTGGATGTGCCGGAGCTGTATGCCAGACGCGCACCTGGTAACACCTGTCTTTCAGCATTGCAGGACGGAACTGAATACGAAGACTATGTGAAGGCACAGCGGAACCACAGCAAAGGCTGCGGCGGGATTATGCGCGTAGCTCCGCTGGCCGTCAATTATCAGGTGAATGATATCAGGAAGCTGGATATGGAGGGCGTTCAGCTGGCTGCTATCACCCATGGCCATTCTCTTGGCTACATGCCCGCTGCTGTGCTGGTTCATGTGATCAACCGCATCGTTTTCCCTCCGGAAGGAAAGAAGGTATCCCTGAAGGAGATCGTTCTTGAAGCGAGAGATACAGTTGCCCAGATTTTCAAAGGGGATCCACATCTCCGGGAGCTCATTGACATCATTGACCGGGCGATCATGCTGTCAGAAAATGATGCTATCGACGATCTGGATAATATCCACCAGCTCGGTGAAGGTTGGGTCGCTGAAGAGACGCTGGGTATTTCCCTCTATTGCGCATTGAGGCATCAGGACGATTTTTCCGCAGGCGTTATTGCTGCCGTGAATCATAATGGTGACAGTGATTCAACCGGCGCGGTGACAGGGAATATCCTCGGCGTACTGCTGGGGTATGATGCCATCGCAGACCAGTGGAAACAGGATCTTGAACTCTCAGATGTGATTCTGGAAGTGGCTGACGATCTATGCCATGGCTGCCAGATGAGTGAGTACGGCCACTATAAAGATCCGGAATGGATCTCAAAGTATATGTACATGAAAAGACCAAATTGATTTGTCTTTTTTATCAAATCCAGAAAGGAAGAGCTCGTGAACAACCAAACCCTGGTAATGAAATACCACCCCACAAAGGTGGACGGTATGTCAGAAACGCAACTTCGTATAGTGAGGAGCAATATTCAACGTGTTTAACCATCACGATATAAACCGAGATGCCTTTATGCTTCACGGCCCGCTGGCGC
>CALGGD010000245.1 GCA_937916185.1 uncultured Oxalobacter sp.
CCATCCGCAGGCACCATCCGCGTGTGGTCCTGGACCCCATGTTCGGTGTCAGCCTCACAGGCCTTCAGACCATCCTGTACACCGCGCGCTGCGATATCGATGTCATCAATGACCGCCACGACGCCTTCTTCGGACGCCACCTGCCGGCACCCAACCCGGAGACCTTGGTGGACCTGCAGGCGGCTGTCCGCGAGCACAACGCCGTAGTCGGCATTGCAACAGACGGCGATGCCGACCGTCTCGGCATCATCGACGAAAAGGGCAACTATGTCTCCGCCAACGAGATCCTGGTGCTTCTCTATTTCTATCTTATGGAGTACAAGGGCTGGCGCGGTGCAGCGGTTCGCAATATTGCCACCACGCATCTTCTGGACCGGGTGGCGGATGCCTTGGGGATCCCGCATTATGAGACCCCGACAGGCTGGAAGTTTTTCGGCAATCTGCTGGATGACGGGCGTATCACGTTCTGCGGTGAGGAGAGTTATGGCACCAGTTCACGGCATATCCGTGAGAAAGACGGTCTCTGGGCAATCCTGTTCTGGCTGAACCTGCTTGCCAGGACAGGGGATTCTGTCGCGGGGATGGTGCGGAAGCATTGGTCACGCTTCGGCAGGAACTATTATTCCCGCCATGATTATGAAAGCATCGACAGTAAGCGGGCCAATGCGTTGATGGACCGTCTGCGGAACCGTCTGGCCAGCCTGCCGGGTCAGGTGTTTGGCGCATTGACGGTTGCCAAAGCGGATGAGTTTGCCTACACCGACCCTGTGGATGGTTCAGTGTCGGAACATCAGGGTATCCGGGTTTTCTTCACCGATGGTTCCCGCATTGTGTTCCGGCTGTCGGGAACGGGAACGGTCGGTGCGACGCTGCGGGTCTATTTTGACCGTTATGATGCGGAAAACCTGACCCTTGACCCACAGGCTGCCCTGGTGCATCTCATCAAGGCTGCCGATGATATTGCGGAAATCCCTGCTTTCACTGGATTGCCCGGACCGACGGTTGTGACTTGATGGCTGGCGGGAGACAGTCATGGGGTTGACACCGAAAGAAGCCGCTGCAGAATTCTGGGATGGCGTTTACAGTGATGATGCGTATGTTTTCGGGACTGCGCCGAATGACTGGTTTGCCGCTCATGGGCATCTGCTGAGGAAAGGGCTGCGGATCCTGATGGTCGCGGACGGGGAAGGACGGAACAGTGTCTGGTGTGCGCAGAAGGGAATGGCTGTCGATGCGTTTGACCTGTCTGGAACGGCCATACGCAAAGCCAGGAAACTGGCGCAGGACAATGGTGTTGCTGTCAATTTCTCGGTGCATGGTGTCGATGACTGGGACTGGCAGCCGGATGCTTATGATGCGGTTGCTGTCATCATGTGCCAGTTTGCAACACCTGCGATGCGTGATGCCCTGTTCCATCACTGCATCAGGACGCTGAAAGGAGAGGGGCTCCTGTTTGTCTTGGGGTATTCCCCGAAACAGCTTGAGTATGGGACAGGGGGACCGCCTTGGGTTGAGCATCTCTATACGGAAGCGATGCTCCGCCAGTATGCCGAAGGGATGGAAATCCTTGAGCTTGCCAGCTGGGATGCGGTGGTCAAGGCAGGGCGTCACCGTGGGAAATCAGCCTTGGTGGGGCTGGTTGCCCGCAAGAAAGCTGGCAGGGCTTTTCTCGCAGGCGGTATTTGATTGTATACTCCCATTTTCAGGAACAGAACAGAAGGTCGGTTTTTATGGCGATTGTAAAGTGCAAGGTCTGTGGCAAGGATGTCGATGAAGATGCCATGAAATGTCCCGGTTGCGACTCACTGGGGCCGAACCGTGGCAAGCGGATCCGCCGCAATATGTTTATTGCGCTTGGGGCGATTGTTGTTCTGTTCGGGTACGGGTGGTACTACAAGTCCCAGGAGGTTGTGAAACAGTCCCGGCTCGCCAATCCGAAATCGATGAAAATCACCAGGGCGCTGTCGAATGAGGATGGCACCAATCTCTGCTTTGAGTTCACGGAAACCGATGCGTCCGGCAAGAAGAAGGCCAGCCGGGGCGTGGTGTATGATGGCGGGGAACCCAGTACGAACCCCTCAGACTGGAAACTGTTCTGCGAACATAAATCCATGCGGCCAATCAAGCTGGTCATCCGGACGGATGATGACTGAGTGGCAGCCTGAAGGCGGAAGACAGGATGGCGGTGCCTGATGACACCGCCATCCTTTTTTCCTGAGGGTTACTGCGGGGATCCCGTGCAGGCAGGCTGCAGGCGCTCCATCATGGTTTTCATGCGCTGGTCCATCACAGCCCCCATCCTGTTTTCAAGCGATGGGGTCTTCTGGATCAGCATGCGGCCTGTCGGTGATTCATAGAAGGCGGTCAGGTCAAGCAGTTCCTCTTCTGTGAAAGTCTCACGGTAGATACGGATGTATTCCGGTTTCAGGGATTCCCAACCGAGGTTTTCACGGATCATTTTCCGGTAATCTTCCAGACAGGTTTTTGCTGTCTGCCGGTGTTCGGCAGGGACATTCTCCTGCTCGGCCATCGGCAGGACGGTCGATTGGATGAAGGCATCTGCATCAGCGACAGCGGTGTCCGCTGATTTCTGGGCTTCAATCAGGACAAGCAGTTTTTCAATGGTGGCGTCTTGGGCAGGGGAAGCCCATGCAGGTATTGTGCACAGGGCGGCGAACAGGAAGGCAATCCATCTTTTCATATCAGCTCCCGGGGAAAAAGCCACTGGCTGCCAGTGGCGGTGTTGGACAGGATAGGGGTTCCCGGTACATTGTATCGGATTCAGGGCTTTATGGCAGAAAATCCGATGGAAATCATCCGGTGAAAGCCCTTGATGCTATAATGCCTGCTGTTCGGGGCGTAGCGCAGCCTGGTAGCGCACTTGCATGGGGTGCAAGGGGTCGGAAGTTCGAATCTTCTCGCCCCGACCAAGATGATTGGAAAGGAAGCTTCACGGCTTCCTTTTTCTATGAAGAAAGGATTGCCGGTGGTCATTGACAATCGCCAATCCGGCTTTTTTGCGGTATCCTTGCCAATTCATCGGCAACAGCACAGCATCCATCCACTATGATTACCTGCATCATTTTCGGTTCCCTGGCGGCGATTGTCCTTATCGCCATGGCTTATATCAAATTTTCGGAATCTTCGGTGAAGAAACAGGTTGAGAAGCATCTGAAAGACCCATTGGCCATTGATGGCAGGGAAACCGCCCCGGACTGGTATGAGAAGGACTGGACGGATGTGGACAACAACCTGCTTGCCTTTGACAAGGAACATGGTGTGTTCCTCGGCATCACGGCAGGCAAGAAGAAGGGTGACCGGGTTGACATACGCACAATCCCTGTTGCCAGCATGACCCGTTCTGAAGTCGTTGTGGATGGCAGGACGGTGCTGGAGGCACGGGCAGGCAAGGTGACTGGCAGGCATCCCGAAAACAGCTTGGATGCTTTCCGTCAGAACAGCCAGAAAATCAAGTCGATCGAGCTTCGTGTCAGGTCGGTCTCAGGCGGTCAGACAATCCCCTGTTCACCAGGGAAATATGGCATCAACCTTGCCGAGAAATACCATATCCTCCTGCTGGAGGCCATGATGGCGTCCGGGACAAGTCCGGCTCCCATGGCGCGGAAATTCAGGAAGTCATGAGTGCGTCATATTCCCATTTTTTTGGAAAACTGAACATGCGGGCGTCCTGCCCGCATGTCTGTCTGGAGCCTGACCATGCAGTTCAGTCTTAAGACCGTCATTTTTGTCATCCTGGTGTTGTTGGGCGCTTTCCTGATTGTCCGCAGGACGGGCATCATGGACAGTCAGCGGAACCGGGTTGAGCGGGAGCTTGCAGAGCCGGTTCCATTGGGCAGCCATTGGACAGTCAATCCTGTATGGGACAGGAGAAGCTGGACAGGCGACCGTTGCAATGTCATTGCGATGGATCAGAAAAACCGGTTGTTTGCCTTGATCCAGGCAGGGGATGGCAGGGGAGACAGCATCATGAAGACGGTTTTCCGTTACCAGGATATCCGCCAGGTTGATCTGGCTGTTGATGGGGAGACGATTGGCAGTTTTTCCCACCGTGTGCCAGGCCTTTCAACGGATGGACAGCGTGAGGGGGCGGATAAGACGGTTGTCGGGCGGGTTCTGAAGGCGGTCAAACGGAAGATGCCGGTCTTCCAGCCTGTGGCGGATGAGGAAGCTGTCCGTGATATCTGTCTGAGGGTCTATACCACGGATGGGCGGATGGTCACGCTTCCGTTCGGGCTCCAGGAGCTTGACCTTGCAAGAAGGTGGTTCAGCCATCTGTGGCAGGCTGTGGACGGGCTGTCTTGAACCGGGGTGATGCTTTCAGGATGCCAGGACTTGGGCAAGGACTTCCTGCAGTGTCAGCCCGCCTGCCCTGTCAAGCTGCTGTCCTGTCATGTTTTCCTGGATTGCTTTCAGCAGTTCCTTTGCGTCAGGGTCAATGCCAGCGGCTTCCCGGACCAGGACATAGGCATTGACGGTGCTGACCTTGACACCGTTGCCTTCGCGGAAAGCGTTTGCCAGTGAGAGCATGGCAAGCACATTACCCTGCTGGGCGGCTTTGGCGAACCAGATGGCGCCAAGGCGGGGATTGCGTTCAGTGCCTTCTCCCCCCATACAGGCGAGTCCAAGGAAGAACTGTGCTTTCGCATGCCCCTGTTGTGCTGCGGTATGCCACCAGCCAACGGCTTTCTGGCGGTTTTTCTGGATGCCTTTGCCGTTGTAGTAGGCAAGCCCCAGATTGAACTGTGCCTGTGCGTTCCCCTGGATGGCTGCCTGACGGTAGAGATTGACGGCGGTGCTGTCATGGGTGTCTGAACGGTTGTCCTGCCCATAAAGGAAGGCCAGGTTGAACTGGGCGGCGGCATCAGACTGGCGTGAGGCTTCGGCATACCAGAAAGCGGCTTTTTCACGGTCTTTCCCGACGCCTTCCCCGAAGAAATAGGCATTGCCAAGCCTGCGCTGTGATTCCGCATGGCCCTGTTCAGCGGCTTTTGTCCACCATTGGATGGCGGCTTCGGGATTCCGTTTGATACCCACTCCGGAATAAAGGGCGTTGCCGAGACGGTATTGGGCGGGGCTGTATCCCTGGGCTGCAGCTTTTTTCCACCAGCTGATGGCTTGGGCGGCATCTGCCTTGATGCCTTCCCCGTTGAGAAGGGACTGCCCCAGGTAATACTGGGCGGGTGGATAGGACTGCCTGGCGGATTTCCGGTACCATTGCACGGATTTTCTGGCGTCCTTGGTGATGCCGTTGCCGTCATGGTAGGCGGAACCCAGCAGGAACTGGGCGATGGGATGTCCTTTTTCCGCTGCTTTCATCCACCATCGGACTGCCTGTTCCATGTCCTGGGGAACGGTTTCCCCCTGCCAGTAAGCGGTTCCGGCCTGATAGGCGGCATCACGGTTCCCCTGTTCTGCCTGCCGCAGCACCTGTTCAAAGGGCTGGGTGTCCGGCTGGACAGCAGAACCGGTTGCCGGTTCTGCCGATGCAGGACAGACAGTGAGTGCGAGTGCGGCCAGCGGAACCAGGAGCAGTTTTCTGAGCATGGGGGATTCCATCAGATTGTCTCAGGATGATTTTACCAGTCCATGACCGGTCTGAGGGGACAAACCGGCGGTGATGGCGGGCAAGGGGCAGCGGGGCGTCACTGCAGCGGGATGTCCGGAGGGCGTTTGCCCTGCTGGGCAAGCGCCTGCACCGCCATGTCCAGCAGTTCATTGCAGCGTTGCTCATCTTCTGTATGCGCAATGCTGATCAGGTTGTCCGCAGAGGAATAGATGACAACCGCCTGAACATCTTCCGGCCTTTTCTTTGCCAGGTCGCTGCAGATGTTCTCGAACATTTTCCGGATGCCTTCAGGAGTTGACAAGACAGGAACCTTTCTCAGTGGTGGTATGGGAACGTCTCTGGGCCGTTGCGGGCAGGGATGCCTGCAACGGTCTGGTTGAACAGATGGAACGCGCAGCCGTGGACGGCGCTTCCTTTGCCTGATGACCTGCTGCGTCAGAGCACGCCTTTGATGGATTCACGGGAATGGCTGCGGTTTTTTTCCTTCGCCTTGACAAGCTGCCTGTCAACTTTATCCATCAGGGTGTCGATGGCAGCGTAGATATCCTGACCTGTGCTTTCAGCGTGCAGGGTCTTTCCGGAGAGCTTCAGGTTGATTTCTGCGCGCTGGCGTTTTTCCTTGTCGGAAATGTTGTCCACGGCGAGCAGAACCGTTATTTCAATGACACCATCGAAATTCCGTTTCATCCGGTCAAGTTTTGTCTCAACATGACTGCGGATGGCAGGGGTGATTTCAAGATGGTGTCCGCTGATGGTCAGGTTCATAGAATTCTCCTTCATTCTGTACTGATTGTCCTGGATGCCAGCCGGCATCAGGACGGTTGTTAGAGACTTTTACGCAGGCTTGCCGGCGGAATCTTGAGGATGTCACGGTATTTCGCAACGGTCCTTCTGGCAATGACCAGACCGTCTTTTTCAAGGAGCTGCGCAATCTTGCTGTCTGAATAGGGCTTTTTCCTGTCTTCGGAGGCAACCAGCTGACGGATTTTCTCGCGGATTGCCATGGCAGACGCTTCGCCACCTCCTTCCATCATCAGATGACTTCCAAAAAAATACTTCAGCTCAAAAATACCCAATGGGGTCATGATGTATTTCTGGGCTGTCACCCGAGAGACGGTGCTCTCATGTAATCCTAGTGTATCAGCTATTTCGCGTAATACAAGGGGTCTCATGGAGGCAGGGCCTGAACTGAAGAATGCCTGCTGCCTTTCGATGATGGCTTCAGAGACTTTCAGGATGGTGTCAAAACGCTGGTTGATATTCCTGATCAGCCATTTCGCTTCCTGGAAACGGGCGTTCAGTGTGGAACGGTTGGTGGCGTTTTTCAGGATGTTGCCATACAGCTGGTTGATGCGGATTTTCGGCATCGCATCGGCATTGAGCTCGGCATGCCATCGACCGTCTTCTTTCCTGCAGGCAATGATTTCCGGGATGACGGTGTCTGCGGTGTCCGTGGCATAGGCTGTGCCTGGATGGGGATTGCAGTTCAGGATGACTTTCCGGATTTCAACGAGGTCTTCATCATCACAGCCGACGGCTTTTTTCAGTTTGGCATCATCATGCTGGGCGAAGGTTTTCAGGTGTTTCTCGACAATCTCAAGGGCATAGCGGCGGATGATGAACGGGACATCCGGCATCATCCTGACCTGCAATGCCAGGCATTCTGTACTGTCACGGGCTCCGACGCCGGCTGGTTCAAAAGACTGGAGGCAGTCCAGCGCTTCCTCAAGCTCCTGCATGCTGACATGCAGCTCATCCGGCAGCCATGCCAGTATTTCCTCAAGGGTCTCAAGCAGGTAGCCGTGGATGTCCAGGGCATCGATCAGCAGTTCCACCAGTACCCGCTGACGATGGTCACGGACACTGACCCGGAGCTGTTCCTCAAGGTGTTCCTTGAGCGTTTTCGGCGGGG
>CALGGD010000246.1 GCA_937916185.1 uncultured Oxalobacter sp.
GGCTTCTCTGCTGATGGCACCGACACAGGGGCCGCTGCACCGGCCTATCTGGCAAAGCAGGCATGGGCGCGTCCGGTTATGGAAAACGCTGTTCTCGCAGATCCGCAGGCGGAAGGCCTTCTGCAGGATCTGGATGGTCTCACGGACAGCATGGGCATTGGGGAAAGGGCCGAAATACTGGTTGCCACGGTCCACCGCACCACGGTAATAGACAATACGGGGGATGTCTTCCCCGGTGATTTTCAGGTAAGGATATGTCTTGTCATCCCTGAAGATGATGTTGTACCGGGGATGCTGTGTCTTGATGAGGTTGCTTTCCAACAGCAGGGCCTCCATTTCAGACCGTGTCACCGTGGTCTCAAGCCGTGCGGTACGGCTGACCATCAGGGCGATACGGGGAGAGGCTGCCGTTCTAAGGAAGTAGGAAGACACCCGGCGGACAAGGTCACGCGCCTTGCCCACATACAACAACCTGTCCCGCTGGTCGAAAAAACGGTAAACCCCCGGCAGGTGCGGCAGTTGACGTACGGTTTCCAACAGTGCCTGCCGTTTTGCATCAGGCATATCAGCCAGAGCGGTCCCATCCGACGGAACCGCTTGTGACGCTTCTGCCATGGTTGGCCTTACCGGGTGGGTGTGATGGATTCAACCAATGCCTTTGCCCGTTGATAACGGGGTTCTGCCAGAAGGGAATCCCAGTCTTTCGCAGGCTGTTTAGGCACCAGGCTGTCCATACGGTGCCTCAACGCACGCATCTCATCATCGGAACGCAGCGGCAGGCCGCCCAGCAGTTCATCTGCGGCGGCCGGCGCATTGCAGACCAGCACCATGTCACAGCCGGCTTCGAAAGCCGCAGTGGCACGGTCTATGATCCCACCGGCCACACTGGCACCTTCCATGCTCAGGTCATCACTGAAAACCACGCCATCAAAACCAAAATCATTGCGAAGGATGGAAATCCATTTCTTGGAAAAACCTGCCGGAAGGCTGTCAACTTTTGGATAAACCACATGGGCCGGCATCACCCCGGCAAGGGTCATATCCAACGCGCGGTAAGGCGAGGCATCTTCCCTCAGAATGACATCAAGCTCCCGGTCATCGACTGGAATCTCGGTATGGGAATCCCCGGTCGCATAACCATGCCCGGGGAAATGTTTGCCACAGTTCGCCATGCCTGCCATCGACAGACCAAAATGCAGGTTCTGCGCCAGCACAGCCACCACATTGGGATCACGGCTGAAGGAACGGTTGCCAATGACGGCAGACACGCCGTAATCCAGATCCAGCACGGGCGTGAAAGAAAGGTCAACACCGCAGGCACGCAGTTCAGCAGCAAGCACATAGCCAACCGCCACAGCGGCACGCACAGCGGATTTCGGGTCTTTTTCATACATTTCCCCCAGTATCCGCATCGCCGGCAAGCGGGTGAAACCGTCATAACGGAAACGCTGGACACGTCCGCCCTCATGATCCACGGCAATCAGCAGGTCAGGACGTTCACGCTTGATCTCAGCCGTCAGCGCCATCAGCTGTTCCCGGCTCTGGTAATTGCGTGCAAAGAGGATGACACCGCCTGTCAAGGGATGACGGATGCGCCGGAAATCCTCATCCTGCAACCGCAGGCCAATCACATCCAGCATCACCGGCCCATAGGTGTCCCGTTTGCCACCACCCAACAACATGCCTTTACCCGTTGCCATTGCCTTCTCCTGTCAATCAGAAAAACATCCAGGCTTACCGCCCGTCCCTTCATCAGCTCTTCACATTATCATCATGCTGTGTTCTGGATGGCTGGTCAACCTTTTCAATGATGACAAATGCCATCGCGAAATCTGATTCATCTGTCATCGACACCTGGGCCTTCAGCCCCCGTTCTTCCATATAGCCTTTCATGGCTTTCCGGCAGAAAGGTTCCGGCTTGCCGCTCCTGGCATTAAGGAACTGCACCGACAGCCAGGTCATCGGTCCACGCATACCCAATCCGACCGCTTTGGAGAACGCTTCCTTGGCGGCATAACGGGTTGCCAGATAACGCAGCCCACGAAGAGGAACCCGTTGGCGGCGGTCTTTGAACCGGGCCATTTCATCGGGCCCCAATATCCGCTCCGCAAAACGGTCTCCCCATCTATCCAACGCTTTCTGCAAGCGCGAAATAGAGACCATATCCGTTCCGATACCGTAAATCATGGCTTTTCCCTGCTGTTCTGGACTGTCTACTGCTGACCTGCTGGAC
>CALGGD010000247.1 GCA_937916185.1 uncultured Oxalobacter sp.
CCTTGCAACATGTATCTGGGCGGCAGCCGCTGTCCCCCCCGGCAGAAGGAATCCGTTGAGCGGCGGCAGGCCTTCATTGAAGGCGGCGATCTGTCCTTCCAGCATTGCAACGGCTTTTCCAGCCACTTGCCTGCCACCCGGCGAGGACAGTTCTGCACCGACTGCAAAAAGCTGATGCTGAATCTGGGTCAGTATGCTGGAAACGGTTTCTGGCGGCTGAAGGCTGACAGCCAGTCCCAGCAGGGAATTGAGTTCATCAACCTCACCGACCGCCTGGATACGCAGGCTGCTTTTCTTCACCCGGCTGCCATCTGCCAGACCTGTCAGACCCTGGTCACCTGTCCTGGTCACGACCTTGGAAATATGTACTGCCATATCACCCTCTGATAAACATCGGTTGCTGGAAACTCAAATATAATAAGGCTGTGAGCAACTTTCCGTATCTTATCATGGCGCAATCAGACAAAAAGACCCTGACCATCATCCAGCCGGACGATTTCCATCTTCATCTGCGTGACGGCGATGTCCTGGCATCCACTGTACAGCAGGCGGCAAGGCAGTTCCACCGTGCCATCATCATGCCAAACCTGAGACCGCCGGTGACAACCACGGCACAGGCCGGGGAATACCGTCAACGGATCCTGTCAAAGCTGCCCAAGGACACCCTGTTCCAGCCATTGATGACGCTTTACCTGACAGACAACACGCCGCCCGGGGAAATCCGGAAGGCAAAGGAAAGCGGCTTTGTGCATGGCGTCAAGCTGTATCCTGCCGGTGCCACCACCAATTCTGACGCTGGCGTGACGGCATTGTCGAAATGCATGGCGACATTGGAAGAGATGCAGAAACAGGGGATGCCCCTGCTGATGCACGGCGAAGTGACAGATCCGGATGTGGACATTTTCGACCGTGAAGCCGTCTTCATCGACAAGGTGCTGATTCCCCTGAGAAAAGACCTGCCCGACCTGAAGATTGTTTTTGAGCACATCACCACCAAGGCAGCGGCGGAATACGTCACGGATGCAGAGGGATTCATCGGTGCGACGGTCACTCCCCAGCATCTGCTGTTCAACCGCAACCATCTGCTGGTCGGCGGCATTCATCCGCATTACTACTGCCTGCCAATCCTGAAACGGGAAGAAAACCGCCAGGCACTGTTGAAAGCCATCACACATAAAAACCGGCGTTTCTTCGCCGGTACGGATTCAGCCCCTCATGCCAAAGGTGCAAAGGAAAACGCCTGCGGCTGTGCCGGATGTTACAGCGCATCCCATGCCATAGAGCTTTATGCAACGGTTTTTGAGCAGCAGGACGCATTGGACCAGCTTGAATGGTTCACTGCCATAAACGGACCGAAGTTCTACAACCTGGCTGTCAACAGGACAACCGTCACCTTGGAAAAGGAAACCTGGCAGATTCCGGAATCCCTGCCATTCGGCAAAGACCAAGTCGTTCCATTGATGGCAGGGGAAACGCTGGGCTGGAAACGTGTTCCATCCTAACCGGTCAGGGCTTCTGTAAGCTGTTTTAATTGACATGGGAACCATAGCGTCAGTAAGTGCTTACCAACATACCGGGAAACCAGGATTCCCGACGTTGACAATGGAGCAGGACGCATCCTGTTGACACCTTCCCCGCCTGCAAAAAAACAGGGACAGGATTTTCTGACTGTCTATCAACAGACTGGACGAAACATGAAAAAAACGTTGGGCATCATGGTCCTATCCATCATTTTGACGTTTTCTACAGGCATCCTGTCAGGGTGTGCTGCCATGGAACAAGAAATGATTGGTGGACAAAGGGACAGACATAGATGCCTGAATACTGCTGGATATACATGGAGCAGGCTCAGACAGCAATGCATCCGTATCTGGGAACAGGGTATCTCAGTGGAAGATCCGGTAAAACCTGATGAATGGGCAGGCAGTTATGCTGTTTTTTCCAAAGATGGAGAAAAAGTTGAACTTTATCTGGCAGATTCACCGGATGACCACCCTATCTTGGAAAACCAAGACGGTGTTTTCGGGAACCATGACTTCAGACTGGAAAAGCACCAAGGAACTTGGCATCTAATCCGGAAAAACACCATCAGACAGCAATAGTCCCTTTACCGTAAAAGTTTCATGACAAGAAAAATGCCCTGAAGAAAATATCTTTCAGGGCATTCTGGAAAATTGCTGGAATTCAGCAATTATTTCCTGCTGACGGCAATTGCATGCAGTTTAGCAACATAAGCCGGCATATCTGCAATAGGAGCCTGTGCAACGCCAGAATCCATCGCTGCCTGTGCAACAGCTGGTGCAACCGTTTCCAGCAGACGGTAATCAAACTGCATTGGAATCAGGTATTCACGGCCAAACTGGAATTTCTTGCCATACATTTTTTCCAGTTCCACCGGCACTTCTTTTTCAGCCAGGCTGGCGATAGCCCGCAGGGCAGCCAATTCCATTTCGCGGTTGATGGTCTTCGCACGGACATCCAGTGCACCACGGAAGATATACGGGAAGCAGAGGGAATTGTTGACCTGGTTTGGATAGTCTGAACGGCCGGTACCGACAATCGCATCGTCACGGGTGGCATGTACGACTTCCGGCAGGATTTCCGGAATTGGATTTGCCAGTGCAAAAATGACCGGGTTCTTTGCCATCTTCAAAACCATTTCCGGCTTCAAGACATTGCCAGCGGAAAGACCCAGGAACACATCAGCATCAGGAATGATATCCATCAGGGTGCGTTTATCGGTATCCTGTGCATATTTTTCCTTTTCAGGATCCATCAGTTCCTTGCGACCTTTATAAACAACACCGGCAATATCGGATACCCAGAT
>CALGGD010000248.1 GCA_937916185.1 uncultured Oxalobacter sp.
GAAGTCGATGAATGGTCCCGATTGCCCAGCCTTGGTGCTGGCCGTGATGGCATCATATTCATCGAAAGGGGCCTTGATGTCCAGACCGACCCAGTCAATGCTTGGCAGGACTTCCCTGAAACGTCTCGGGGAAACACCTGAGGTATGAAGGGCAATGGCATACCCCATATGCTTCAATTGGGAAACTGAAGGAACAAGATGGCGCTGCGCCAATGGCTCTCCACCGCTGAGGACAACCCCTTCGAGCATCCCTTTACGGGTCTCAAGCCATGAGAGGATATCTGCCCATGCGTGTTTACCTGATGGTTCCATGGGCAGGAGATGGGGATTATGGCAGTACCGGCACCGCCATGGGCATCCCTGGCAGAAAAGGACTGCTGCAAGATGCCCAGGGAAATCAATGGTGGTGAACGGGGTGATGCCACCCACGTTCAACCCTGGATTATCTGCCACAGCAACCAACGTTATCCAAGTCTGGCAGCTTGCTTTCTACGAAATGGACACGTTCATTGTGTTCGCTCTGTTTACCTGGATTGAATTCAGAAACAGGGCGGTGGTAGCCCATGACACGGGTCCAGACTTCACATTTGGTTCTTGCTTCCTGAGGGAGATCGGTGACTTTCATTTTCAATCCTTTCTTTATTGTTATCAGTTGGTTCAATGTTTATATGCCATCTTTGCCATGAGTTCTTCATCGCAGACCGGGCAATATTCATGCTCACCCGCCAGGTAACCATGTTTCGGACAGATGGAGAACGTCGGTGTAATGGTGATATATGGCAGACGGAAATTCGTCAAGGCGGCCTTGATGAGCTTCCGGCAGGTCTCCGGCGAGGAAATCTTTTCCTGCATATACAGGTGGAGTACCGTGCCGCCTGTGTATTTGCATTGCAGTTCATCCTGCATGGTCAGTGCCTGGAACGGATCATCGGTATAACCGACAGGCAGCTGGGATGAATTGGTGTAATACGGTGCATCAGGGGTTCCTGCCTGGAGGATGTCCGGATACCGTTTCTTGTCTTCGCGGGCAAAACGGTAGGTGGTGCCTTCCGCAGGGGTGGCTTCCAGGTTATACAGGCTGCCGGTTTCTTCCTGGTAGTCCCTCATCCGGTCACGCAGATGATCCAGCAGACGGATGGCAAACGCATTGCCGAACGCTGTCGTGATGTCTTCCTTGTCATCGGTGAAGTTCCGGATCATTTCATTGATGCCATTGACACCAATGGTGGAGAAGTGGTTCTTCAACCGACCGAGGTAACGTTGGGTGAATGGATACAACCCATCGTCCATCAGGCGCTGGATGACCTTGCGCTTGATTTCCAGGCTGTCCTTCGCCATATCGGTCAGACGGTCCAGACGGGCAAACAGGGCTTTTTCATTGCCTTTGAACAGATAGCCGAGACGGGCACAGTTGATGGTGACAACACCGATGGAACCGGTCTGCTCCGCAGAACCGAAAAGCCCATTACCCCGTTTGAGCAGTTCACGCAGGTCAAGCTGCAGACGGCAGCACATGGAGCGCACGTCGCTGGGCTCCATGTCGGAGTTGATGTAGTTGGAGAAATACGGCGTGCCGTA
>CALGGD010000249.1 GCA_937916185.1 uncultured Oxalobacter sp.
CCATTCATTGAGACTTCCAGTCGCAGATGTGTTCATAGGGGAAAATCTTGTCAAACGGCTTGACTTCAAGAAGCGTCTTGTCAGTGTCTTTCCGCTTGATCCAGGCAACGCCCCTGTCCTTATCCTCACCGATCAAGTATTCGACACCGGCTTCCATTTCCACATCGAAACTGTAGCACTTCATGTTCTCTGGCAGGGCAACATGTCCCCCTTGGATATTGATGGCGCCAATCTTATGCCGGCCAGCAGTAATGGCATAAACAACATCGGCGAAAGGATTCGGTGTTTCTTTCAAAGGCATCTGCTTGCCATCCAATGCACGGAACAGCAACGAACCTTCCTGGAGGGTTGCAGACTTTGTCGGGTCATTCACCGCCGCACCATGCATGGAAATCTGCCTTTGCTTACTGCAGCCGGCAATCATCAGGATAGAACAGCAGCAGAACAGTATCGTAGCCAGTTTTTTCATACTTCACCTTGATTTGAACGTCCATCTTGACCGGAACGGAAAGACTTCCTCAACAGTTTCCATAAACCGCCCAGGATAAGTGGGATAATCGCAGCACCCACGCCCATCAAGACGATGGTATTCAGATGATCGCGGATGATTGGGATATTGCCAAAGAAATAGCCACCGACAGTCAGACCGACAATCCAGAGCACTGCCCCCAGAAGATTGTACATCTGGAAATAAAACATTTTCATGTTGGTGACACCGGCGACAAATGGGGCGAATGTCCTGACCAAAGGGACAAAGCGGCAGAGCGTGATGGTTTTGCCGCCATGCTTTTCGAAGAACTCATGCGTGTAATTCAAGGCTTTCTTGTCAATCCACTTGTAATCCTTCGTGAAAACCGCATCCCCGATTTTCTTGCCGATCAGGTAATTGACATTGTCGCCAAGCACCGCAGCAACCAACAGGGAACCTGCCAGCAGCTTCAGGTCAATGGCACCTGTTGCACAGAAAGCGCCGGAAATGAACAGGAGGGAATCCCCCGGCAGGAATGGCGCGACAACCAACCCTGTCTCACAGAAAATAATAGCAAACAGGATGACATACACCCATGTACCGTACTGGGAAATCATGTTCCCCAGCACTTTATCGACATGAAGGATCAAGTCGAGAAACTGTACGAAATCCATAACTGGACAATCCCGAAGAAACCGCAAGCAGTGAACAGTCAACCAGCCTTAAGTACCTGTTTTCATTTGAATAAGCAAGAAGCCATCTTTCAGGCTCCCCCGATGCTTTTTAGGCACAGGTCTTGATTGGTCATCTTACATACATAAACGATATATTCTATCAGCAGTACCAGTAAGATGAAAAACTTCCCTCACAGATTTTTCCCAACAACCATCCCCTTCCGCCAGGGAAAAGATTCCTGCATAGGTTCCGTTAAGCAGTTACATAATCATCAGCTGCCGGGACATCGCCGTCTTCAGCTGGTTGACCCACACATTGTAATTCCGGTGGAGGAAAATCCTGCCCCCACAGTTTGCCTCTGACAGATTGCTACTGCTTAGATAGATGATGGAGAATTTTTCAGGACTGTAATAGACCTGAACCGTCATAGAATGCTTGTTATGGACATTTTTTGTTGCGATGAACTTGCCTGCCTGACCATCTTCCACAATTTTCTGGACTTCCCACCCTGTATCAGATGCAGCCAGCATCAAGACCTTTTTGACATCTTCAAGCTTTGGCTTATTTCCATCTGCAGTAACAACCATCATGTCGTAGAAATCTTGGGGAATCTCCGGAACATGATGTCCCCGGTAACAGCCTTTCCAGTCACTTTTCTGAACAACCTGCGGTTCAGGATGCTTATTGACTGGAAAGAAGACTTTTTCCACAGCATTTGCCACACCAGATATCAGAAAAGAGGCTACAGCCAGTGAAGAGAAAAGAAATACCTTCTTCATATCAATGTCCTGTTCAGTCTTCATAACGGAAATCAGCGTCCTTCAGATAAAGGGACTCGCTCACATACTTCTCAGTTTGCCTTGGATAGCTGAATTCAGGTCGCCCACCCACCTGTTATAGTTAGGATGAATATAGACAGCACCTTCACAGACTGCTGCATTCAGGTTGCTCGACGACTTATAAACCAAGGAATATTTTTCCGTATTGAAAGTAGCCGTCAGCACCATTGTGTGTTTCTTGCGGACAATACGGGTAAGAACCAACTTGCCAGTCCCTGCATCAGCATCAAGCATCTGGACATCCCAATCCTGTGAGACAGCAGCTTGTGCGATGGCTTTCTTGATATCGCCCAATGCCGGTTTCTTACCATCCTGCGCGACAATCATCTGGTCTTTGTAATCTACTGCCTTAGCCGGATCACGTGCACCATGATAGCAACCGCGCCATGGCTCAACAATTTCATTCCCATAAAGATCCTGCTCAGCGTGGGCTGCGGACAGCATCAACAGGCTGGAAAATGCAGCAAGAAATGCAAAAATCAGTTTCTTTTTCATTTTCATAGAGTATTATGGTGAGTAACAAGATTTCTGCTGGCTCAGATGTCGAAGTGTATAGGAGCATACTTATTGGTTTCGGCCCATGTCACGTCGTCACGCCTGTAAATCTCGTCAGCCAGATTTAGCGCCTGCTCTGAGGTTCTGAGGTGGCAGTCAAATTTGTAGAGATAGTATCCACCTGGCACTTCTCCTTGCCCTGAACGATCTGACAAAGTGAGTTTGCCTCGATATTTTTTCAGGATTTTGTCCTTGGCCTCAGAATTTTCAACGCGAACAATGATCATTGGGCAAATCACCACAAATTCAGGCTCCTCTCTATAATAATTTATAAAATAGCGATCACTGACAAAATCATCACTAGTGATGAAGTCGCGGCTGCGTGTAACCAAATAGAATCCACCCATGTTTTTCACCTGAGAGTCCTCTTGTTGCGACAGCCGACTGAGTTCTTGCTCTCGTGCATCGGTTTTTGGGAAGATGCAATACTGCCCCGCTGCACGGTAGGCAAATTCAATACGTGTGAGGTCAACACCTTTATCACCGTAATAGTAACCGACATTCGTCTCGAGTTTCTCGAGCGCGGGATCGTTATCAGGTTGTGTGTGGACTATGGTTTCTTCAGGCTCGTCAAAAAACGTGTCAGAGCCACATCCGGCAAGTGCCAGAGC
>CALGGD010000250.1 GCA_937916185.1 uncultured Oxalobacter sp.
CATCAGGTCAAAGCCGCCAGGATCGACATCCAGCATCTTCAGCGCGGCATCTGCCATTTCGCGGGTGATTTTCCCGGAACCACGCACTTCGGCATAATCCCGTACACGACGCAACAGACGGTTGGCGATACGGGGCGTGCCACGGGCGCGTTTAGCGATTTCACGGGCACCTTCTTCGACAATCGGGGCTTTCAGCAGCATCGCACTGCGGGTCACAATCTTCGTCAGGTCATCCGTGTCGTAGAACTCAAGACGCGATACGACACCGAAACGGTCACGCAATGGATTCGTCAGCATGCCTGCCCGGGTTGTTGCGCCAATCAACGTAAAAGGCTGTAAATCCAGCTTGACAGAGCGGGCGGCAGGGCCTTCTCCAATCAGGATATCGATCTGGTAATCCTCAAGGGCTGGATAAAGGATTTCCTCCACCACCGGGGACATCCGGTGGATTTCATCTATGAACAGGACATCGTTTGCTTCCAGGTTTGTCAGGATGGCGGCAAGATCTCCGGGACGTTCCAGGACAGGGCCGGAAGTCTGCCGCAGGTTCACGCCCATCTCGCGGGCAATGATATGGGCAAGCGTTGTCTTCCCCAGACCAGGCGGACCGAACAGCAGGGTATGGTCCAAGGCTTCCTGGCGTTTCTTTGCGGCGGCGATAAAGATTTCCAACTGTTCCCGGACTTTTTTCTGTCCAACATATTCATTCAGGAACTTGGGGCGTAATGCACGTTCCATCGCCTCTTCGTTGGAAGAGGCGGGTGCGGCATCAATAATCCGCCGTTCGCTGAAACTGTCGGTCTGTATGCTCATGGAATCCCTGTCAGTCAATCATCCAAATCAGCTCTTGGAAAGCGTTTTCAGTGCCATTTTAATCCCATCTGACACATTGCAGTCAGCAGGCAGCTGCTTCACCGCCAACAGCATTTCCTTCTCGGAATAGCCCAATGCCAGCAGGGCGTTCTGGATATCTGTCCGGTTTGCCGCATCAGGTGCAGAGGGGGTGTTTGGCAAAGCGGAAGAATCCAGTTTGCCCTTCAGCTCCAGAAGCAGGCGTTCGGCCGTCTTCTTGCCGATGCCTGGCACACGGCAGAGGCGGGCGGTATCCTGCATGACAACCACTTCCGCCATTTCCCTCGCCGAAATCCCTGACAGCAGGGCAAGGGCCGTACGGGCGCCAATACCTGTAATCTTGATAAGCTGTCGGAACAGCATCCGTTCATCTGCTGTGCCGAAACCATACAGGACATGTGCATCTTCACGGATGGCCAGATGTGTCAGCAATGTGACTTCACCTCCCAAGGCGGGCAGGTTGTAGAATGTACTCATCGGGACATCGATTTCGTATCCCACACCATGGCAGTCCACCAGCACCTGGGGAGGATTCTTTTCAAGCAGGATACCCTGAATACGGCCAATCATCTCATACCTCAAAAACAGGCTGGTGGACAGGTTCTTGTCCATCAGCGGATAAGTCGTCCCCGACGGATACGGAAAGAACTGCGGTTTCCCAGGGAAGCCGCATTTTCCAATGTACGGATAGCATCGAAACCATGGGCATGGCAGATGGCTACCCCCAATGCATCAGACGCGTCAGCACCGGGGATGCCCGGTAAAGACAATAAACGCTGCACCATTGCCTGCACCTGGGTCTTGTCAGCCTTGCCATGACCGACAACTGCCTGCTTGATTTGCAGGGCAGTGAATTCATACACCTCAAGCTCAGAGGCAACCAAGGCACTGATTGCGGCTCCCCGTGCCTGACCAAGCATCAAAGTCGATTGGGGATTGACGTTCACAAAAACCTTTTCAATGGCGGCACAGTCCGGCTGATAGGTGCTGACAATTTCAGTGACCCCTTGGAAAATGGTCTTCAGCCGGGCGGGCAATCCCAAGCCGGCTGGCGTCTTGACGGTTCCAGAAGCGATATAAGACAGTCTGTTCCCGTCCTTATGGATGACGCCGAACCCCGTTGTCCGGAGTCCTGGGTCAATGCCAAGGATCTTCATGACGGCACTTCCATGAAACCGATGACGCTCATCATGAAGCTCCTTGCCGTCATATCAATGACGGAAATGACGGATGGCAGTGAATGCCATCGCAATGCCATGTTCATCCGCTGCATCGATGACTTCCTGGTCACGGACTGAACCGCCTGGCTGGATGACCGCTTTCGCACCGGCTTCAGCCGCAATATCCAGACCATCCCGGAACGGGAAGAATGCATCGGATGCCACGACAGAATCTTTCAGCGAAAGCCCTGCCTGTGCGGCTTTCATGGTTGCCGTACGCGCAGAATCCACACGGCTGACCTGGCCGGCACCAATGCCCAGGGTCATGCCATTGCCGCAGAACACAATCGCATTGGACTTCACAAATTTCACAATCTTGTAGGCAAACAGCATGTCATCGACCTGTTGCCGGGTAGGTGCCACCTTCGTGACCACCTGCAGTTTGTCAGCCATGGCTTTCGCCGTATCGGCTGACTGGACAAGCAGGCCACCGCCAACCCGTTTCATTTCATAGTTGTTTGTCTGTCTGCCCAATGGGATTTCAAGCAGCCGCAGGTTCTTCTTGCGGTTGAAGACCGCTTTTGCCTCTTCAGTGAAATGCGGGGCAATCAGCACTTCAACGAACAGTTTGGAAACCTCTTCAGCGGTGCGGGCATCCAGTTCACCATTGAACGCGATGATGCCGCCGAATGCCGCCTGCGGGTCTGTCTGCAACGCCTTGAGATAAGCTTCCCGCAGATCCTTGCCGACAGCAACGCCACATGGATTGGCATGCTTGATGATGACACAGGCAGGGTCATCAAAACTCTTCACACATTCCCAGGCTGCATCCGCATCCGCAATATTGTTGTAAGAGAGTTCCTTGCCCTGGAACTGCTTATAGCCGGCCAATGCACCATCAGGCAGATTCTTTTCACGGTAGAAAGCCGCAGACTGATGGGGGTTTTCACCATAACGCATATCCTGGACTTTCTCAAACTGCAGATTCAGGATTTCTGGATAGACCTGGCGGTTCTGGTGGCTCTTGTCGGTGTTCAGGCTGGACATATAGTTTGCAATGGCGCCGTCATAGGCTGCGGTATGAGTGAATGTCTTCACCATCAGCTGGAAACGGGTTTCTGTGGACAGGGAGCCGCTGTTCCGCTGCATTTCAGCAATGATTTCCGCATAGTCTGCCGGATCGCAGACCACAGCGACATCCTTCCAGTTCTTGGAAGCGGACCGCAGCATCGCAGGACCACCGATATCAATATTCTCAATCGCGTCTTCCAGGGAGCAGTCTGCCTTTGCGATTGTCTGCTGGAACGGATACAGGTTCACCACCACCATGTCAATCGTATTGATGCCATACTGCTGCAGAGCTTTCATATGCTCCGGCAGGTCGCGTCTTGCCAGGATGCCGCCATGGATTTTCGGGTGCAGGGTCTTGACCCGGCCATCCAGCATTTCAGGAAAACCGGTATAGTCAGCAACCTCAGTGACGGCGATGCCGTTTTTCTGGAGCAGGTCGGCTGTGCCGCCAGTGGACAGGATAACCGTATCCATCGCAGCCAGCGCTTTCGCAAATTCAACAATGCCTGTCTTGTCAGAGACAGAAATCAACGCATATCGGGTCATGGTAGAAACCTAAAAATATAAAAAGGGTAAGCCAGGAATTGTCACAGCGGATCCAGGTCAAGCAGGTTATGTTCCGCCAGCTTTTTCCGAAGGGTGTTCCGGTTGATGCCGAGCATTTCTGCCGCATGGGACTGGACAAAGCCGGCCTGTCTCATCACCACCATCAACATCGGCTTTTCAACCGTCTTGATGATCATGTTGTAAACATCCGTTGGCTTCTGGCCGTCCAGATCCTTGAAATACGCCAGCAGACTGCGCCTGACAACATCCTGAATATGTTCGCTACTCATCTGTATTTCCAATCACAGGCTGTGGCATATGCCCGCCAAACAATCCATAAGGTAAACGATTTCAATATTGTAACCGCTCATCGCGTGCAAGTAGAGGGGTGAAAAAGCAATCTACGGCATTCAGTTGTTTTTCACAGGAATCCGCCCGGTTTGCCTGTTGTCTCAATACCTCACCGTCAGGCAGGAAACGGGAATACCAGCCGATATGCTTGCGTGCTGTGCGGACACCGGCATCCTCACCATAAAACGCATAATGCATCAGAAGGTGTTCACGCATGGTCTCATGCACTTCAGACATCTTTGGGGGAGGCGGCAGAGTCCCTTCAGTCAGGAAACGGTCTATCTCACGGAAAATCCAGGGACGTCCCTGAGCCGCCCGACCGATCATCAGGCCGTCAGCCCCGGTCTTTTTCAAGACAGC
>CALGGD010000251.1 GCA_937916185.1 uncultured Oxalobacter sp.
ATTTTTCAGCCATGCGGTCCAATGCCGCCAATGTCGGGACATCCAAGGTGAACAGGTCAGCGGCATCCTGGATGACCGCTTTGTCAACCAATTGGTCAATCAGCTGTTCCCCCAACCCCTCGATGTTCATGGCCTTGCGGGAGGCAAACAGTTCCAGCCCACGTTTCTTCTGCGCCGGGCAGTTGATCCAGCCGCCGGAACAACGGGCAACCGCTTCATCTTCCGGACGGATGACCGGGGCACCGCAGACCGGGCAATGGGTCGGCATCACGAATTCCCGTGCATCCGCAGGACGTTTCTCCAATACGGATGCCACCACTTCAGGAATGACATCCGCCGCCCGGCGGACAATGACGGTATCACCGATACGGATATCCTTGCGTCTGACTTCTTCTTCGTTATGCAACGTGGCATTGGTGACGGTGACACCGCCGACAAACACGGGTCTGAGCCGCGCGACCGGTGTGATGGCGCCGGTCCGCCCGACCTGCACATCAATATCAAGCACCTGGGTCAGCATTTCCTGGGCAGGGAATTTATGTGCCAGCGCAAACCTTGGCGCATGGGAGACAAACCCCAGTTTCTGCTGCTGTGCCAGCCGGTTGACTTTATAAACCACGCCATCAATCTCATAAGGCAGGGTGTCCCGCCGGGCATGGATGTCATTGAAGAAATCAATCAGCCCCTGATAGCCTGTCACCGTCTTTCTTTCAGGACAGACTGGCAACCCCAGCCGCATGAACCAGTCCAGCATCTGCTGTTGGGACGGCAAGGAGTCAGTACCTTCCAGCTCACCCAGCCCATAGGCGAAAAAGCGCAGCCGTCGGGATGCGGTGATCTTTGAATCCAGCTGGCGCAGGCTGCCTGCCGCCGCATTGCGCGGATTGACAAATTCTTTCTGTCCGTTTTCCCGCTGCCGCCGGTTGAGTTCATGGAAGTCCTGTTTGTACATCAGGACTTCCCCACGGACTTCCAGCAGTGCAGGTGGCTGGTCTGTATCAAGACGTAATGGAATGCATTGGATTGTCCGGACATTTGCTGTGATGTTTTCCCCGGTGGTGCCGTCTCCCCGTGTTGCCGCCTGGGTCAGGACGCCTTTTTCATAACGGAGGTTGACCGCCAGGCCGTCAAACTTGAGTTCTGCGGTGTATTCAACTTCTGCAACACCAAGTTCTTCTGCGACCCGCCTGTCAAACGATTCGATTTCAGAAGCATTGAAACCGTTCTGAAGCGAAAGCATCGGAATCCGGTGCTGGACTTTCTCGAACTGCGCCAGCGGTTCGCCGCCTACCCGTTGGGTGGGGGATTCTGGCGTCACCAGTTCAGGATGCTCAGATTCCAGTGCCTGCAGTTCACGGTAGAGCCTGTCATATTCCGAGTCAGGGACAATCGGGTTGTCCAGCACATAATAGGCATGGCTGTAACGCTCAAGGTCCCTGCGGAGCTGCTGTGCCTTTTCTTCAGGGCTTGCGGGTGGCAGGTCTGCAAACAGGTCCAGGGTTGTCATACTGCCTGCAACCTGTAAAGCCGGAGGGAACGCAGTGAGCCTGCATGCAGTGAAGCAGACTGCATCACCTGGTAATACTGTTCAAGATGCCCAGCGATGGCGGTGACATATGCATCGGTCAGGACATTGCCTTTTTCATCGACCAGTGTGCCGTCCAGTTCCTTGCACAGTACCTGTGCACAGGCAACCATCTGGTGGAACGGGTCTTTTTCACGGGGGATGCAGGGGACATCAAGGAACAGGATGAGGCTCAGGATTTTGTCTGAGTCTTTCTTGCTGAAAGTCCCTATCAGGAAAAGCTCACATTCTGCCCCTTCTTCC
>CALGGD010000252.1 GCA_937916185.1 uncultured Oxalobacter sp.
CCTGCAGGGACATGCCCGAGAGCTCGGCGGACAGCCGGGTCGCCTTGGCTGTCAGGTTCCCCCGGGAAGATTCCAGCATCGACTGCGCCAGCTTGACCCCGGAATCCAGGGCGGTTTCCACCCTGACATCGAACCAGGACTCAATGGAGCGGGAGACGAACTGCACAGAGACAACATAGATCACCGCACCGGGCAGGATGCCCATCAGGGCGAAAAGCAGGACCAGTTTGGATGTCAGCCTGACACCGAACTTCCCGCGTTTATACCGTTTGTACAGGCGGTACAGCATCAGCGAGACCAGCAGCAGCAGGGCGGTTGCGACCAAGATGCAGATGCCGACCAGCAGGGGGTAATGCCTGTCGAAAAAGGCGGTGTTCTCAGAGGCGGATGCCAGTAGAAAGAGCAGGATGCCCATCACGGCACCGCCAACAATCCACAGGTATCTTAAGGTTCTGGTCACGGTCAGGGCTGGCTATGGCGTGAATGAAAAATGTTTCCAATCAGAAGTCAGTCCCCAATCCCGGTTGTTCAGGACATTGATCTGGAAAGGTTTGGGCAGCTGGGAAACATCCAGGGAGGTCCTGACAGCGACATCATAATGCTCATCTTCGCTCAGCTCGGAGGTGTAGGCAAAAGCCCAGCTGGGCTGGTACCGGATGGCGGACATCGCGCTGTCAAACGTGCGGTAGGTGCGCTGCAGCGATCCGGGGATATAGACACTGTACTGCCTTGTCAGGACATTGTAGGAAAGTTTGACCGTCCTGGTTTTCGACAGTGCAGTCATGTCGAACCAGAGGAGCTGGCGGCTGGTCATCTCCAGCTCTGTCTTGAAATACAGGGGCACACCCCGCTGCAGCGTGTCAAGCAGGCTGCTGCTGAAATTGATGGACTGTGTTGTTGTCAGGCGGTAATAGTTCCCGGAATGGTCGATTTTCGCCGAATTGATGGTGATGCTGCTGTCTGCATGGGAGACGGCAGGGCACAGCATCATCACAGCAAGGGCAGCCGCTGCAAAGATTTTCGAGAGCTTCCGTAGTATAGTCATCAGTCGCATCGGGTCGGGATTTCAGGGGTTATCCAATTTTCTGGAATAAGCCATAGAATAGACCATCATGGTCATTCAATCCATCGAAAGTTGGCAGTAGTTGCCCGAAAGCATCAAGTCTTTTCGCATCTGGGCGGAAAGCAAAAAAATCAGCCTGTCCCATCGATTCTTCCGGCCAGATGGAACAGGTCGCGAGCAGGAGCTTCCCGCCCTTCCTGAGTTTTTTCCAGAGGCTGTCCAGGATGTCCGCCGACACGGATGCCAGCCTTTTGCCATCATCCGGCTGCCGGAGCCATCGGATGTCAGGATGCCGCCGGATGATGCCGGAGGCGGAGCAGGGGACATCGGCGAGGATGCAGTCAAAAGGCGTGCCGTCCCACCAATCAGACCGCCTGGCGTCACCAAGCCTGATATCAGCGGCGAGTCCCAGTCGGTCCAGGTTCTCATGGATCATCACCAGCCGTTTTTTACTGGAGTCCAGGGCGGTCAGCTGGATATCGGCAAGCTCCAGCAAATGGGCTGATTTGCCACCGGGGGCGGCGCACGCATCCAGCACCCGCATCCCATCCTGGGGCGCCAGCAGGGGGGCGGCCAGCTGGGCGGCGTAATCCTGCACGGAAACCAGGCCCTCCTTGAAACCGGGGATCCGGTGGACAGGCAGCGG
>CALGGD010000253.1 GCA_937916185.1 uncultured Oxalobacter sp.
ACGACATCTGCGGATTCCAGTCTGAGGCATCCCGTCAGGCAGTTGCCGGTTCATCGTGTGGCCTTTGCATCATGCATATGCAGGGCAATCCCAAAACCATGCAGGAAAAACCGCATTATCAGGATGCTGTCACAGAAGTGACAGCGTTCCTGGCAGAACAGGTGGAGGCATTGACCCGGTTGGGTGTTGCCCGTGACCGTGTGGTCATTGATCCCGGTTTCGGCTTCGGGAAAACAAAAGAGGACAATATCCTGCTCCTGAAAAACATGACGGATTTGGGAAAAACTTTGGGACTGCCCGTCTTGGCGGGATTGTCCCGCAAGACCCTCATCGGCCAGATAACCGGCAAGCCTGTTGAGAAAAGGCTGGCAGGCAGTCTGGCGATGGCATTGGCGGCAGTCAGATATGGTGCCATGATATTGCGGGTGCATGATGTGGATGAAACCGTGGATGCCTTGAAGATCTGGCAGGCTGTCCACTGATTGAATGTGAAAGAAAACAATGAAACGACGTTACTTTGGAACCGATGGTGTCAGGGGCAGGGTTGGACAGTTGCCGATCACCCCAGACTTTGTCATGCGGTTGGGCTATGCGGCAGGCAAAGTCCTGACAAGAATCAACCAAGCCAAAGGCACACCGGTTGCCCTGATTGGAAAAGACACCCGTATCTCAGGTTATATGCTGGAAGCTGCATTGCAGGCAGGGCTGTCATCCGCTGGTGTGGATGTCATGTTGTCCGGACCGGTTCCAACACCGGCTGTTGCCTATCTGACAAGGGCACTGCGTCTTTCTGCTGGCATTGTCATCTCGGCATCCCATAATCCCTACCATGACAACGGCATCAAATTCTTTTCCGCATCCGGCAACAAACTGCCTGATGACCTGGAACTGGAAATAGAATCCCTGATAGACAAGCCGATGGACTGTGCCCCTTCTGAAAACCTTGGAAAAGCCGACCGTCTGGATGATGCAAGAGGGCGTTATATCGAATTCTGCAAAAGCACCTTCCCGACAGACTATGACCTACGGGGGCTGAAGATTGTCGTGGATTGTGCGAACGGGGCTGGCTACAATGTTGCTCCCTGTGTGTTCCATGAACTGGGCGCAGAAGTCGTAACCATCGGCACAGAACCAGATGGCATGAACATCAATCTGAACTGCGGTGCCACCTCAATGGATGCCTTGTCAAAGGCAGTTGTCGAAAACAGGGCAAATCTTGGCATCGCCCTGGATGGTGATGCTGACAGGCTGATGATGGTTGATGCCACAGGCAAGGTCTATAACGGCGACCAGCTGCTGTACCTGATTGCCAAAAACCGTCTGTCATACAGCGATGTCAAAGGCGTGGTGGGCACATTGATGACCAACATGGCTGTCGAGGTCGCTTTCAGGGAGCGGCATATCGGTTTCGGACGGGCGAATGTCGGAGACCGCTATGTCCTTGAGATGCTGAAAGAAAAAGGCTGGTTGATTGGTGGAGAGGGCTCCGGGCATATCATCTGCCTGGACAAGCATACAACCGGTGATGGCATCATCTCTGCATTGCAGGTGCTTTCTGCATTGCGGCGTCATAAGACCACATTGCCTGAATTCATCGAAGAACTGAAACTGTTTCCGCAGACATTGGTCAATGTCCGGGTGGCACCTGGCTTCAATTGGAAAGAAAATCAGGAAATCCAGTCAGAGAAAGAAAAGGTCGAGACAGAACTGGGTGGCAGGGGCCGGGTCCTTATCAGGGCTTCAGGCACCGAACCCCTGATCCGCTGCATGGTCGAGGCGGAAGATGCCGGTGTGGCAGAGGCCTGCGCCCACCGTATCGCAGCAAAATGCCCCAGTGTGGCGGCATAATGCTGTTTGCAGAGGCAGTGGCAATCTGAGGTTCTTGACGTTCAGGAAGCCAGCAGGTAATATCCGCACTTCCGGGGCGTAGCGCAGCCTGGTAGCGCAACTGCTTTGGGAGCAGTGGGTCGGATGTTCGAATCATCTCGCCCCGACCACATTCAAAAGGGCTGTCATCATGACAGCCTTTTTCCATTTCTGTCCGATTTCAAGGCAACCTGACACCAGCCTTTTCAACCGCCTCATGCAGGTCAGGCATCTGCGACATCAGCGTCCTGACAAGCTGGGCATGGACAGGGTCTTCAATCCTGTCATGGTAATGCGATGGGTTCAGGTAACTGGCAGAAAAGAGCGGGACATCGTCATCATACATAACCCTGCCTTTGACTACTTCGAACAGCGCATAGACCGGGATATGATGGACTTTCCCCCGCCATTCGCCTAAACCATCATCTTTCCCCCGGGTATCCCGTGGAACCGACAGGACGGACATCAGGGGCGGATAACCGCCATATTCATCTTTGTCCAAGTAAAAGTCATAGACCTTTTTCGAATACGCGACAAAAGCATGCTTTCCGGAAGCCTTGTCGGTCACCATGAAATACAGTTTGCCATCACGGTGATTCCTGATCAGGGAAAGGGTGCGTGTCCTGCTGGGGTAGTAAGTGGTTGCAAGCAGTTGGGCGTTTGTACTGATCTGTGCTTTGTCATCAGCCCCTGTCTGGATGGTGATGGGGCTCGAGCCTTCCACAAAAAGCGTTTCAGCAGCGTAGGCAGTTGAAAAAGCCATCGTTCCAGACAGCAGGGCAAACAGTGCAGCGGCAACCGGTTTCTTTATGGACATGGTGTTGTCTCCTTTTCCATCATATCTTGTTGAAATAGGCAATTGGGGTATTCCAATCTATTTTAGACTGACACAGATTGATGATGTTGAGTTTTGAAAACCTTTTCCTGCTGCCAGGCACCATCCAATCAACAAGGTGGGTAAGCGCCCATGGGTAAGAAACGTTTTCCGGCATTGAATACCATTTTCATGACAAGCGATGAACACCTGTTTTTCAGGCGTTCCAGATTGTGTGCATAAATCTGGGTCGTTTCCAACCGGCTGTGACGGGCAAACTGCTGGGTTTCCTGCAAGGAAGCGCCGCCTTGCAGAGCCAGGGTAACCGCAGAATGGCGTAAAGAATGGGCGGTCAGCCTGGCAGACCTGAAACCTGCATCTATCAACGCATTCTTCACAATCCGTGAAACCGTCCGGGCAGATAAGCGCCCACCCTTGTTCCGGTATGCCTCTGAGACAAAGAAAGGTTTTCTTTTCTGGTCTGTTCTGTTCCGGCTGGCGAGATAATTGAGCATCATCCGTGCCATCCCATCGTCTATCGTCACTGTATCTGATTTACCATCCCGCCCCTTGCCATGTACCGCAATCACCCATCGATTGCCGATACGGAACAGGTCATCTTCATCAAGACGGACCACCTCAGAAACCCGTAAGCCACAGCATACCATCAAGACCACCATCAGATAATCCCGTTTCCTGCCAGCAGACCATAACCTTCCCAACACTTTTTTGATACCTGAAACCGGCACAAAATCCCTGCTTGAAAACCGATGGATACGAAGCCCTCGGATACCAAGGCCGATATCCCGGTAAATATTCCTGCTGGCAGTCCATCGGAAAAACTGTTTCAGAACCGTCAGGTAAGTCTGCACAGTCGCAGGACGTTTCGATAACAGCAGTTCATCACGCCATGCAGTCAGATGAACAGGTTCAGGTTTCTCAATCTGTTGCTGGGTGCAATAAGCAAAAAAAGAAAGCAAGGCACAGCGGTAAGTCAGCACAGTGGAAGACCTGAAATCAGAAACGTTGAAGAAAGCAGAGACAGCGGAAGCAAAGAAACCAGAGACAGTGCCGGGCATCATGGTTCACC
>CALGGD010000254.1 GCA_937916185.1 uncultured Oxalobacter sp.
GCGGATGGGCAAGGCGGACGGCATAAGGCCCGATGGCATCGGCGGGGATCCCCGATGCTTGGAGCTGTGCCAGGTAACTGCCGGTGGAAAGGCGCCTGCGGTTGACCCGGAGCGTCAGGGGCGGGGCGCTGTTGCCGACAGACAGGATGGACTGCCATTGGTCAGGATAATGTCTGCGCACACAGGCGGTCCACCATGCCGGATAATTCCACCGGGCAACATCATCCTGTTCCGCCTGCTCGAGGAGCCCGTCCTGCTGCCGCAGGAAATGCCGCAGGACCGCATTGACCATGCCCTTGGCTTTTGCCGTCCCCCGCATGGATGCGGCCGCCTGGACAGCCTGGTCCACCGTGGTGAAAGGCTCATACCGCAAAGGGGAGCCGCCTTCCTGGAGCAGCAGGGAGAAGGCGCAGGCAAGCAGATGCTGCAGGATCTCTGGCGATGGCGGATGCCTGGTCAGCCTGCCGGTCAGGAAACGGGCGGTGCCCAGTTTCCGCATGGCATGGTAGGCGATGTCCTGGATTGCGCCGCGTGAAGCCGGGTCGGCACGCAGGGCGGTGCAGGTTGACTGGAGGGCATCCGGCAGGGAACGTCCGGCATTGACCTGCCTGACGGCATCCGCCGCACCGGCGAGCCTGACAGCCAGGGAATCCATGGATGGGGGTTTCCCGGAAAAAAGGGGGAAACGCGGTTCAGCCATAGATGCGCTCCATAGGGGAAACCGGTATTGTCAGGAATGGCGCGGTTGCCGGTAGGAGCCGTCCTGGACCATCTCCGCCGCCCGGACGACCGCACGTGCCTTGTTCTCGGTTTCCTGGCGTTCAGATTCAGGGTTCGAGTCGGCGACAATCCCGGCACCGGCACCGATATACAGCATGTCTTTGTAAATCAGCCCGGTGCGGATGGCGATGGCAAGGTCCATCTCCCCGCTGAATGACAGGTAGCCGCAGGCGCCGCCATAGATGCCCCGCTTGACCGGTTCCATCTCATCGATGATCTCCATCGCACGGACTTTCGGGGCGCCGGACAGGGTGCCGGCGGGGAAAGTCGCCTTCAGCACATCCAGGTTTGTCAGGCCGGGCTTCAGGATACCCTCGACATTCGAGACGATATGCTGGACATGGGAATATTTCTCGATCGCCATCTTTTCCGTCAGTTTCACCGTGCCGGTCACGGCGATGCGCCCGATGTCATTGCGGGCGAGGTCGATCAGCATCACATGTTCAGCAATCTCCTTGGTGTCCGCCAGCAGTTCTTTGGCGAGGCGTTCATCTTCCCCGGGGGTTGCGCCACGCTTGCGCGTGCCCGCCAGTGGACG
>CALGGD010000255.1 GCA_937916185.1 uncultured Oxalobacter sp.
GCTGCCAAGACCTGCCTGAAGCTGTATAAAAAGAACAAGAAAGAGAAGAATAAGAAGAAATGAAACCTGTTATTGCGCTGGTGGGGCGTCCCAATGTCGGGAAATCCACCCTGTTCAACAGGCTGACCCGTTCCCGGGCGGCACTGGTTGCTGATTTTCCTGGATTGACCCGGGACCGCCATTATGGTGAGGGCAGAATCGGCAACCGCCCCTTCCTTGTCATTGATACAGGCGGTTTTGAGCCGGTTGTCAAAGAAGGTGTTGTGCAGGAGATGGCAAAACAGACCCAGCAGGCGATTGCCGAGGCGGATGTTGTCATCTTTATCGTTGATGCCCGCCAGGGATTGTCGCCCCATGACCGGGTCATTGCACAGTATCTCCGGCGTTGTGACCGACCGGTCCTGTTGGCGGTCAACAAGTCTGAAGGCATGAAATACACTGCCGCTGTTTCCGAATTCTACGAACTGGGACTGGGGGAACCGGCGTCAATCTCATCAGCCCATGGCGATGGTGTCTATTCCCTGGTGGAAGATGCGCTCAGGCAGGTGCCTGAGGAAGAGGCATTGCCTGAAGAAGCGGATGACGGGTTGCCAGAGGGGCAGAAGCCCATCAGGCTGGCGATTGTCGGACGTCCCAATGTCGGAAAATCAACCATGGTCAATGCCCTGCTGGGCGAGGAACGGGTCATCGCATTCGATATGCCGGGGACAACACGTGATGCGATAGAGATTCCCTTTGAGCGCAATGGCAGGCATTACACCCTTATTGATACTGCGGGTCTGAGGAAACGGGGCAAGGTCTTTCAGACAGTCGAGAAGTTCTCTGTTGTCAAAACGCTTCAGGCGATTTCAGATGCCAATGTCGTCCTGCTGCTGCTGGATGCCCGTCAGGACATCTCTGAGCAGGATGCCCATATCGCCGGTTTCATCCTTGAAAGCGGCAGGGCGCTGGTTGTCGGTGTCAATAAATGGGATGGCCTTTCCCAGGACAGGCGCCGGGAAATCAAGGAAGATGTGGAATGGAAACTTCATTTCCTGTCGTTTGCCAGGTTCCATTACATATCCGCACTGAAATCTTCAGGGATTGCTTCCCTGATGCGTTCTGTTGACGCGGCGTATGCCGCCGCCATGGCAAAGCTGGCAACGCCTAAGCTGACCCGTGTCCTTCAGGAAGCGGTTGAGCATCAGCAGCCACCCCGCCGTCAGGCAGGAATCCGGCCAAAGCTGCGGTATGCCCATCAGGGAGGGAAGAATCCGCCGGTCATTGTCATCCATGGCAACAGCCTTGAGCATATTGCAGATGATTATAAACGTTACCTTGAGCGGCATTTCCGCGATGCGTTTTCCCTGTCGGGAACGCCTTTGCGTATTGAGTTCCGTTCGGGGGACAATCCTTTTGACAGGAAAAAATGAAGGGATCTGGCGTAGTCCAGGAAACAGGAATCAGGGCAGGGGGATCCCCTGTTTGAGAAACGGTGAAACCGGGTAAGGATTTCTTGGAAATCCAGGAGAATAAGCATGGAGGCAAAAATGAGTGTGAACAAAGGACAGATGCTGCAGGATCCTTTTCTGAATATCCTGCGCAAGGAACGTGTTTCCGTATCCATTTATCTGATTAACGGCATCAAGCTGCAGGGGCAGGTTGAATCCTTCGACCAGTATGTCGTTCTCTTGCGCAACAGTGTTACCCAGATGGTCTATAAACATGCGATTTCCACAATCGTGCCATCCAAGGCAATCAACCTGAATGGGGACAACAACGCCTGAGGTTATGGGAAATCCTGAAAAGGCTACGGTAAAGGCAGTCTTGGTTGGCGTCGATTTCGGCAAAGCCGGGTTTTCCGCCAGCCTTGAGGAACTGGCGCTTCTTGCCAGGTCAGCGGGTGCGGAGCCTGTGCAGACGGTGACTGCTAAACGCTCCAGCCCGGATGCCGCCTATTATGTCGGCAGTGGCAAGGTTGATGAAATCATACAGGCTGTCCATCTGTATGGAGCGGAGATGGTCATTTTCAATCATGCCCTGTCACCGGCGCAGCAGCGCAACCTTGAAAAAAGGCTTGACATCGGCATTGTCGACCGTACCAGCCTGATTCTTGATATTTTTGCACAGCGTGCCAAAAGCCATGAGGGGAAAGTCCAGGTTGAGCTTGCCCAGCTGCAGCATCTGATGACGCGCCTTGTCAGGGGATGGACGCACCTTGAACGCCAGAAGGGGGGGATTGGTCTGCGGGGACCCGGTGAAACCCAGCTTGAAACCGACCGCCGCCTGATCGGTGACCGTGTCAAGATGCTGCGTTCCCGTCTGGATAAACTGAAGCGTCAGCGGGAAACCCAGCGGCGTTCACGGAACCGGAGCCGGACATTTTCCATGTCATTGGTCGGTTATACCAATGCCGGCAAGTCAACACTGTTCAATACCATGACAAAAGCAGGGACTTATGCCGCTGACCAGCTGTTTGCAACATTGGATACCACATCAAGACGGGTTTATATTGAACCTGTGGGTAATGTTGTCATATCAGACACAGTCGGGTTCATCCGTGATTTGCCACACCAACTGGTGGCGGCATTCCGGGCAACGCTTGAAGAGACCATCCATGCCGATCTGTTGCTGCATGTGGTTGATGCTTCCAGCGGCATGCGGCTTGAACAGATTGAACAGGTCAATCGGGTCCTTGGGGAAATCGATGCGCAGGATGTGCCGCAGCTGCTGGTCCTGAACAAGATTGACCTGGCAGGGCTTGAGCCGGGAATCGACCGTAATGAAGAAGGCCGGATCCGCCGTGTCTCGGTCAGTGCCATGACTGGTGCAGGGCTTGATTTACTGCGTCAGGCAATTGCAGAATTTGCAGCGGATAATGCCAAAGTGCAGGAAACGGAAGGCAAGGCGAAAGGGACTGTGCCGGATCCGCGTTGGGATGCCCAGGCTCCCTGAAACAGCAGCCTGTAGGTTTTTTATGGAAAAGACAGCAGACATCTTCAATCCAGAACCGATAAGGGATGACCTTTTCGGTCATGGCAGCAGTTTCAACAATGAAGAACCGCCACCGGATGTGGATAAAGCGTGGAAGAACTTCAACAAGAAGCTGAACAGCCTGCTGCGCCTCAAGAAAAAGAAAAACAGTAACGGCGAAGACCCTGACCCAGAAAATGATGACCCATACAACGATGCCCGTGGGTTCCGCATTGTTATGCTGCTTTTCGCATTGCTGGTGATGGTCTTCTGGATGGTGTCCGGTGTCTATATTGTCGATGAAGGCCAGTCTGCGGTCATCTCAACATTCGGACGTTATACCAAGACCACTTCATCAGGGATGGGGTGGCATTTTCCCTGGCCTATCCAGAGCCACCGGTTTGTGGAGACAGGGCATATCCAGATTGTTGAAGTCGGTTACCGTGAAAGCCTTTCCGCACGGAAGACAGAAGAAGCCCTGATGATGACATCCGACCGCAAGATGGTCGAAATCCAGTTCTCCGTGCAGTACCGCATCACCAGCCCGACAGATTGGGTGTTCAATAATAAGAATCCTGAAGACATCATCCGTCTCTGTGCCGAAACCGCTTTCCGTGAGGCGGCTGTCACCCGCACCTTCAAGGAACTGTTCTATGAGAACCATGACCAGGTGACGGCACAGGTCCGTCAGCGGCTGCAGGAGATGCTTGAGAAATATCGGATTGGAATTGTGGTTTCCGGACTCACTGTCCAGAATGTCCGTCCACCCCAGTCTGTCCAGGAAGTTTTCGCCGATGCAGACCATGCACCGCAGGATGTAGAGCGCATGAAGAATGAAAGCGAGAACTATGTCAGCAGTATCGTGCCAAAAACAAATGGTGAGGCGGAACAGATCAAGACAGAGGCGGAAGCCTATAAACGGCAGGTGATTGTCCGCGCAGAGGCGGAAGCAGAGCGGTTCCGCCAGATACTGCCAGAATATAGGAAGGCTCCCGCAGTCACCAAGGACAGGCTGTATCTGGAAACCATGGAACAGATATATGCCAATACCGACAAAGTCCTGATTGATTCCCAGAAGAAGCCTGTTGTCCGGCTGCCTGTCTATAACAGCGGCGGTTATCCTGTCCGGGCTGAAGAGCAGGGCGAATGTACACAGCAGGCACGGACTGCCACATTGCCAGATGGTTCACCACAGCCAGCCAGCCAGCAGGAAGGCTACGCACCGGAAAGGCCGGCAGCCACTGGAAACAATGCTGTCCCCATCTATTCTGGCGGTGACAGGCAAGACCGTTCAGATA
>CALGGD010000256.1 GCA_937916185.1 uncultured Oxalobacter sp.
CATGGTTATGAGGTGTATTCTTTTCCCAGGACTTCTTTCCAGAGCTTCTTGACTTCTTCCGCCTCTCCTTCGACAGAGCCCAAGGCGATTTTTGCCTCGCTGGCTCCCTGCATCCGGATTTCATGCTGCAGCCGTCTGAAATGCCGGTAGATGGCAGCAACTGTTTCGCCGGAAACCTGGGTGAACAGACCCAGTTTCTCGCACATCCTGAGCAGGGCGATATTGCCCAGGTTGCCCGTGAGTTCCGGGTATCTGACTGCGTGTTCAAGCACCAGGTACTGGACGATGAATTCAATGTCCATCATGCCTCCGGCATCATGCTTGATATCAAAAAGGGCTGACCGGTTTGGATGGGCATCGAAAATGCGTTTACGCATTTTTATGACTTCGGTTTTCAATTTTTCCGGATCCCGTTCCTGGCGCAGGATCCTGTTCCGTAAAGCCTCAAACCGTTCACCGATGGAAGCGTCGCCACAGCAGAAGCGGGCACGGGTCAGGGCCTGGTGTTCCCAAGGCCAGGCAGATTTTTCCTGATAACGCTCAAAAGATTCAAAACTTGAAACGAGCAGCCCACTGGCGCCATCTGGACGCAAGGCGATGTCGATGTCGAACAGCGTGCCAGCGGATGTTGGACTGGTCATCCAGGTAATGAACCGCTGGGCCAGACGGGCATACAGCATAGGGGCCTGTTGGTCGTCGTCGTCATAAAGGAAAATGATATCGAGGTCAGAAGCATAGCCGAGTTCTTTCCCGCCCAGTTTCCCGTAGGCGATAATGGCGAACCGGGGTTCTTCCCGGTGGCGTTTGGACATGGAAAGCCAGACTTCGCGCAATGTGGCTTCCGCCATGATATCGGCGAGGCGGGAAAGGTCCTCCGCCAGTTCTTCCACAGTCAGCTCCCCGCCAAGGTCCTGTGCCAGCAGCCGGAACTGCTGGGCATGATGGGCTTCCCGCAGCGTATCCATCAATTGTTCCGTATCGCCCCGTTGGGGTTCCAGTTGGGCGTTGAGGTCTTTGGTGAAGGCATCCCAATCGGGACGTTCCATCAAGGTCCGGGCATCCAGCAGTTCGTCCAGCAGGATAGGATGGCGGGTCAGGTACTGTGCCGCCCAGTCACTGGTGTCAAGCATATGCATCAGCCGGGATGTCGCAACCGGATATTCTGTCAGCAGGGACAGGTAAGAAGTCCTTCTTGCAATGCTTTCCAGGAAATCAAGCAGCCGTCCCAGCGTAACCAAGGGCCTATGCGCATATTCAAGGATGCCGGACAGCACGGAATTGATCAGGGCAGTCATCCTGTCGCTGTTGGTATCGGACAGTGCCTGGATGCGGTGGGATTTCCAGAAAGCCTGAAGGCGCTTGGCTGCGGCTTCCGCTTCAGGGAAGCCCATGGAGTCAAATTTTGCCTGCAGGATATTCAGTTGGTCTTCATCACTCTGGCTGGAAATCAATGGTGGAATGACCATTTCGTCTGGATCCTGGGGTTCTGATTTCTCGCCAAAGATGGCATCGAACTGTCCAGAGACGAAGTCGCGGTGTGCCTTGAGGGTTTCCATCAATTCTGTTTCAGAAGACATCCCCGATGCCAGGGCAATGATCAGCCGGTCGTCTGCATTGTTGGGCAGGGAATGGCTCTGCGCATCCTCCAAGTATTGGATGCGGTGTTCAATGTTGCGGAGGAAAGTATAGGACGCCAACAGGTGGTTGACGGTCTCCTCTTCCATCAACCGTTTCTCAGCAAGGATGCGCAGGATGTTCCGGGTGGATCTGTCCTGGAGGACGGGTTCCCTGCCTCCCCGGATGAGCTGGAACATCTGGGCAAGGAACTCGATTTCACGGATGCCGCCGCGGCCAAGCTTTACGTCATTGCTGTGTTCCGGGTGCATCCTTTCCCGGCGGATGACATCGGCACGGATCTGCTGGTGCAGGTTCCGGATGGATTCGATGACCCCGAAATCAAGGTACTTCCTGTAGATGAAAGGGAAAACAAAGGACTGCAAGGCAGTGATGTCTTCGGGATTGCCGGTGACAGCGCGTGCCTTGATCCATGCATAGCGTTCCCATTCACGTCCCTGCACGATGAAATACTGCTCAAGCATACTGAAGCTGGCAGCGAGCGGTCCCGAGTTTCCATTGGGGCGCAACGCCATATCCACACGGAAGATGAAACCATCTTCAGCGATTTCGGAAATGGCAGCGATAAGGCGTCTGCCCAGGCGGATGAAAAATTCCTGGTTCGACAGCAGGCGTTGGCGTCCTTCATGGGTTGGAACCGTTTCCCCGTTTTCCGGGTAAACGAAAATCAGGTCGATATCGGATGAGACATTGAGTTCACGTCCACCGAGTTTGCCCATGCCCAATACAATCAGTTCCTGCTGCCTGCCTGACTGTGCACCGACCGGCATACCGTGGGCATCCATCATCTCTTGATACAGGACACCAAGCAGGGTCTGGATGGTGAATTCTGCAAACAGCGTCATGGTTTCCACAACCTCTGACAGGTCGGCTTTCCCAGAAATATCCCGGTTGATGATGGCGCAGATAATCAGGTTGCGCAGCCTGCGCATCGCCCGTTGCAAAGGATAGCCGGCATCGGTTTCCTGTCTGAGCAGGGCTGCGAAATCTGTTTCCGTCAAAGGCTTCTGGATAATGGCATCCAGTTGCTGCTGGCGTTTTTCCCGGTCTCCGTTCAGCCAGTTCCGGTAAAAACGGGAGGCCTGTTCTGGGGGGATCAATGACGGACTGTTCATGTTGTAAGCAAGCGTAACGGTTGTTTTTTACAAGCATAGCAGATGCTATTCTTTCTGGCGGTTAAAAAATCAGCCAACACTATGGTATTTTACGACCTGTAAACCGCTTGAAAATTGGTGATGCAGCAGAATACGCAGCAAGGAAAGCAGCAACCAGAGGAACCGGAAGTGTCCATGATGCCTTCGGATGAAGGGGCTGTTCCTTTTTTCCGTAAGCACCGGAAACTGGTCTGGTTTGGAGGCGGAGTCATCGGTGCGCTGCTGCTTCTTATCCTTGGACTGGTTGCAACAGCCTGCATCCTGATGTCAAACATCGGGCATTATCACCGGCATATTGAAGAAGCCGCCAGCAAAGCCGTCAAGCGTCCTGTCCGTTTTGACCATATCCAATCCTATTGGCAAGGGTTGAATCCGGCCGTTTCCCTTGGACACCTCACTGTCGCAGATGAATCTGGCAAACCTCAGCTGACGTTGGAAAGCGTGGATGCCGTTGTGTCCTGGCAATCACTTCTGGCCATGGAAATCCGCCTTGCCTGCCTGCAGGTCAACCATCCAGACCTGCATATCCGCCGTGATGCACAGGGCCGTTTCCATATAGCAGGGATCCTTATTGACCCAGATGATAAGAAAGACAGTGGTTTCAGTGAATGGCTGATGAAACAGTCAGCCATTGTTGTGACCGATGGCAAAGTGCATTGGCAGGATGATATCCGGAAGGGGGTTGCCCTGGATATCCGGGATATTGCAGGGTCGTTGGAAAACAGTGGTGCAGACCATGATTTCACCATCCGTGCCAAGCCAGACCTGCCAGGGACAGAAACCTTGGAAATGAAAGGTTCTTTCACCATGCCTTCAGGCAAGAAAGAACCTGATGCTGTATCGGTTGCCGTTGACCGTCTGGATGTGGAGGAGGTATCGGAGACCGGATGCCTACATCTATGTCCCGGAGGGCATGCCAATGAGCGCATGG
>CALGGD010000257.1 GCA_937916185.1 uncultured Oxalobacter sp.
CAATCCCCAATCCCCAATCCCCAATCCCCAATCCCCAATCCCCAATTATATTTTTCTTTTAATATTTTATTATTTATTTAAAAATAATTACAAAAATTAAAGTCTATATTTATTAATATTTATATATTATTTTCATTTTATCATAATAAGAATTAAAAATAATCATCATAATTTTATATATATTTTCATATATTTTAAATAAAATTATCAAGTTAACCAAATTAGATAAATATACATTAATCATTTAATAGTTATATATAAATCTTTTGTAATCTTGTGAAAGTAATTTGGGCTCAAAATTATCTCCATCACTCAAATTATTGCATCTTTTAATAAATTTTTCAACTATATTAATTTTATTCAAATATTCTTTCTTAAAATCCTTATAATCATTTGTATCGTTACAAAAAGTTGCAAACCATATATGATCATCTAATTTTATTGCCAAAGTTCCCACAAGTTTAAAATCAAATGAATAAAAGGATAAAAAAGAAGTTTTTATTTTATAAGTATCAGCAGGAGTCCATAATATAGAAAAATAACTATTTTCTTTAACAATATTATCAAGCATTATTTTTTTCTTTCCTAAAATTTTATGTATATAATTTATTTTAGATTCAATTATGTCCCTATTATAAGGTGGATTTGTTTCATCAAATTGTATTTTAATTAAATCATCAGACATATTAAACAAAGAAAAATTATCTTTTACATAGGTTTTATTTATATTATTATCTTCCATCGCATTTTTTGACTTAATTACTAAATTCATTGAAGATAAAGTTGGATTAAATATATTATAATTAATATTACCTTTTTTATCCAAAAATGGAATACTTAAGCATAAAAAACTAGCTTCATTGAAGCATTCAAAATAGTCTTTCAAAGTCATTTTTTTTAGAATCGTTTTATCTATTTTCATATCTATATCAATATTCTTTTCGAAAAGAGAAAAATTACATAAAGTATTTTTATCTCCAAAAGCCTTGAATAATTCATTTACATATTCATTTGCCTTTTTTAAAATCACTCTATTGTCAGGTTTTTGCTTTTCAAAATTATTGGAGGACAAATTCCCATTTTGGTATGAATAACTATCTGTATCAGGACCTGGTCAACCGCACCATCAGCCTGACCCGCCAGATGTTTGAAGAAGCCGCCCAGAAAGGTTTCAGGGAATCCGATATCGATGAAATCCTGCTGGTCGGCGGCTCCTCACGGATGCCACAAATCATGAAAGCCGTGAAAGAAGCTTTTGGCAAAGATGTCCGGATGTTCGACCCTGATGAAGCCGTTGCCAAAGGCGCTGCGATTTATGCCGCCCATATGAGCGAATTCAATCAAGCTGTTGAAGAAATCGCAGCCCAGGAACATAAATCCGTTGAAGAAGTCAAAGAAGAGATTGATGCTGGAAAACTGAAAATCGATACCCAGTCCGGTCTTTCTACCGCACCGCTGTCCATCGTCAATGTTTCCAGCCGTACTTACGGTGTCCGTTGCATCTGGGATGGCAAAGAATCCCTGCTCAACCTGATTTTCAAGAACCAGGACCTGCCCGCCCATGGCGAGAACACACTTTACCCCGTTGAAAACAACCAACGGAATGCCCGTTTTGAAATCCTTGAATCCTTTGCTTCAGATGAACACTGCGACCCATCTGTTGGCACTGAAATCGGTCATGCCGACCTGGAACTGCCATCCGGCATCACCCAGCGTACCCCGATTGAAGTGACCTTCACCTTGGATGAATCCGGTCTGCTGAAACTCAAGGGTGTTGAGAAACTCAAAGGCAGGACGGTTGAAGCAACTTTCGAAACCGCCAATGCAATGAGTGATGTTGAAATGAAAGAGGCAACCCACCGCATCCAGTCTTCGAACATCAATTAGACAAATAAAGAGATTAGCCTAATCACTTGGAACAATTCTGAATTAATTTGAAAATTATTCGAATCTAACACGTCATTGAGGCTCATATGAAAAATATACTGATTTGCAGTGTACTGGCACTAATTGTTCTTGGCTGCTCATCTAAAAATTCATCTAAAGACAGCAGATGGGAAATGCTTCATCAAACTAATGCATTTACTTATTATGCTGATAAAGAAACATTTGATTCAAAAAATCATTTTGGCTGGATAAAACAAGTGCCAAGTAAAGACAATCAAAAAATCAACCCAGATAATAAAAAAGAATTTCAACATATTCTCTCCAAGCAGATTGCTAGTTGCGATATAAGAGCTATTAAGATTGATTACATGGAAGCACATTATAAGGATGGATCTTCCGAACAGATTAAACTCCCTTTTATACGCCCAAGATTAGAAGTTGTTCCAGGAACGCCTAAAGAAAAGATATATAACTGGCTTTGCTCTGGTAAATCATCAAATTGAGTTGATGTTTATTTCACTGAATCTTCAATAACAAAGGCTTATGAGTAAAAAATGGAATTACTTCTTCGTTCTGGGACTGTCGGTTGACCCGCCACCGAAAGCGGCTGATATCCAACAGGCGGTTGAACGGAAAAAGCAGGAATGGACAGCTGACTTGCAAGATTTCCAGAAAAGGGAAGCAGCTGAAAGGTGGTTGGCAGAACTGCCATCCATGCGGGTAGCATTGCTGATGCCATCCAGCCGTATGGAACTGGCGAGGGAAGCCAATCAGATCAGGAAGGAAAAACTGGCTGAACTGAGACAGGAACTTGCCATAGGCTGGCATGGCAGGGAAATTACAGACAGCGACATTGCCGCACTCATTAATCGCTATCCTTACAGCATCCAGGAATCTGATATCCGCCTTCTCTGCAAGGAACTGGCTCTTCAGGTGACAGAAGACACATCCATTCAATCTTCCAAGTCAGGGAACACCAATATTGCAGGAGCAGTATCTCAGTCATCCGTCACTAAAGGAAAACCGCTTCCCAGCAATCCCGTTTCTGCCAATGTCACAACCAGTCTCTCCATCACTGCAAAAAAAACCAGTCCTGCAGAAATAATAGAAGAACAGGTCGAGTCACTGAAAGCAACCCTAAGAAGAGATTACCGATTAGCTGGTCAATTGCCTCCCAAAGCCATTCAAGACCTGCTTGAAAAATATCCTGCTTTGACAAGCAACATTGTCCTGTACCAATTTCAGGCCATGAAACAAGAACAAGACCCGAAATGGCAAGCGGGCAATCATTCGCAGGCATCAACCGCTTCAACATCACTCCCTTCGGATAAACAAAGTGGAATGTCTCCTTGGATAGCAGGTCTGATAGCTATTGGAATTATGGCCATCATTTTTTTCATTCTTCTTAAATTCTTGCCTTGGTGGGGGGCAGGACTAGGAACAGTAGGCATTATTGCTCTCTTGATTGCCGGTGGTAGTGGGTCAGGTGGCAGCTCTGGCGGATCTATTGGTGGCTCAGGTCTTGGAGGTCCCCGTATTGGGGGGTAGTCATGACTGAAGAAACCGAAAACGCCTTCCTGATTTTAGGCATCCCCTTTGACCCGCCACCTGACACGGCAACCATCCAGAAAGCCATCTCAGAAAAGCAGAATGAATGGTCAAGGAGCCTGAACAACCCTCGGAAAAAGGATGCGGCTAAGAAATGGCTTGCCCAAATCAATGAAATGAAACAGCTGCTGCTGGATCCCCGCAGCAGGAACCAGCTGGCAGAACAGGCAAAACGTATCCGGAACCAGAAACAGCAGGAACTGGAGCAACTGCTGGCATTGAACTACAACACCCCTTGGCTGACTGATGATGATATCCAGTACCTAATCACCAAATACCCTTATGGATTCACCGAAACGGCTATCCGCGGGATGTACCGTGCCATCCTTGCCAAACGGGGAAAAACCGCAAAACCGACTGGCAGCTACCCGAACAAGTATTACCCGACTGTCAACACATCCTCGTGGAACCAGATTGAGCTGATTGACAAGGCAAAAGAAGCGAACATCCAGCAATCCCTGGACGTTGTGCGAGCCAGAGACCTCTATGCGTTCCTTGGCTGTTCCCAACGCGAGGGAACCTATAGGATGATGCAGACGATTGATGCTAAAGAGCGCCAGTTACGGGCAGCCGCCATCTCCGATCAGAATGAAGCGGAAAAACGGCTCTGCGGTCATGCGAGGGATGTTTTTTCCAGCGAAACTGAGCGCAGGAAATATGACAATTTCATCACCTATTGCCGTTGGCAGGATATCAACCAGAAGATTGATACGAATGCTGAGACCAATACCAAAGACAGTGTACAGGTATCCTTCCTGAAAAAACTATTTCCGGAATTTTCTGCTGGAACCGATTATGCCGATGCGGCAAAGGCCGTATCGCTCTACTGCCGTTTCAAGGACTATGCGATAGAAGACAGGGCTGTTTCCTGTGACAACTGTGGCACCGATAACCGACAAAGTTTCTTCTGCGGAAAATGCCATGCGCCACTTTTTCCGGTTCCACAACGTCAAAGCAGACCTGTTCCTCAACGCACTCCTAAACCGGTTCCGTCATCGGCTTCATATCCGAATCCTGACAAGCGTACTGGTGAAAACAATTATTCAGGGAAAAACGCCTCTCAAAATCAGCGCAATGCTAATAGTGCAAATGATTCAAGCAGTCCTTCTGGAAATAATGGAAACGAACAGGCAAACAAGCCTTCAACAAAAAGTTGCCTGATTGCCTTCGTTATTCTCTGCTTGATTGTCTGGGGACTTTTCAAGTTACTGCCTTCTATTGGAAGTGCCTTAGGCAGTATTGGCGGTTTTCTTTTTAATTGGGTCATTATGCCAATCATTGTTCTTATGATTTTTAGCTATATATTCAAGAAAAAATAAATAACTGAAAATGGAGTTTAAAATGACGACGCCAGAAACAAAAGAATGCCCTTTCTGCGCAGAAACCATAAAATACAATGCCATCATCTGCAGATATTGCCAACAGAAATTACCTGTTGCAAATAAAGAGGGTACTTTGCCTGACCAACAGCCTCTGGAACCTAATGAAAATAAACAACCAGCAACAAAGCTTGATATTTCATTACCCTCGATACAATCTGCATTTCAAAAATTTTTGCAAGAAGAAATCCGAAAAGACAACCATACCCTTATGAAAGCAGGCATTCTTTCTGGAATTGTTTTTCTTCTGATTGGGGTCTGCATTGTATTCTCAAGCTTTGAGTCAGTTCATATCACCAAACTGGCGATAGGTCTTGTCTTTTCAGCAATTGGCATATTCATGTTTCTTCACTTTGGATCAAAAAGATAGCCAACCAAAGTTACAGGTTTCATGATGAGCACGAATACGCCTTCTGACAAAACAACAAAAAACTGCCCTTATTGCTTTGAGACGATACAGGCAAAAGCGGTTTTCTGTCGGTATTGCCGTAATGATCTGAGACGGCCAATCCCATCAGCAGAGGACTTCAATACGTCTGGCTCCAGAAGCAAGCCGCATTCTACCAGCTGGTTTAAACGGATTATCCAAATCATTATCCTTTTGATTGCTGTGGCACTCGGTGCAATAGTTGCCTTTTTCGTCATGGGGGGCTCCTTAAAGAATCCAATGGTTTCAAGAATCCTTCCAGAGAACGTGACTTCAATCCCTGAAACTGTTCAATCCCTGATGGGTTCCAGCAAACCCACCAATCTTGTGGAATTCAAGGAACAGGCAACCTCTGCCATCGAAGCTTCATTGGATGCAACGTATGGCATGGTTGATAAAACAGCCAAAGAACAAGGATGCCGTCGGTTCATAGACAATGGCAACGTTTATTGCATGAAAGCTGACAGCATTGAATACACGGAAGATGATACAAAAGAAGGGAAACTTTACCGTGCTTATGTCTCCGTCAGGGGAACCGGGATAGAAACAGCCAAGACTGCAGACCTTCCTGGCTTGCTTGGATTGATGGTTTTCGAATGGAATGAAACCAACCAGCAAGTTGAAATGACCGCAGGCGTAAAGAATATCAAGATAGGGGTTAATGGCGGATACACCAAACCTGTCCAACTCCTTCACTTCGGGAAACACCAGTATGGCTGGATTGTTCATGCTCCAGTATCCGATACCCAAAGGGCACTTGTCATTTATGCCCCTGACAGCAGGAACAACATTCAAGAAATCGTCAGACTGCCTGAAATCATCCGTTCAGATGAGATTTATCGGACGACATCCGTTTCTGCGGTAGAAAACAGCAATGATGATTTTTATCCTTTATCTGTCAATTATATTGTCAAGAACAAAGGGGATTCAGAAATAAAGAAATCGTTCACCCTTCCATACAATCCATTAAAGAATGAATATTCCCTCTCTGATGAAATCAATAAACAGCTTGAAAACATCCTAGTAATACCTTTGTTTGTTGGCAATATATCAGGAGATTTCGTAAAAGAACATCTTTCGGAAGACACCGCATTCCTATGCCAGTTCGAAAGAGACGAATCCGATAAATTAAATCCATCCCATTCCCAGGTTATCTTTCCACATTATCAATTCAGGAAATTCACATTCAACTTAGATGGTGAAGATGTCACATTGGAAAACCAGATAAAACCGGAAGGAAAACAATGGGGGAAATTTACCTATAAAGGCAATATCATCACCATCACTGAACAGAAAGAAATTGTTCCTGCTTGCAAATTCAGCAATGAATGGTTGCTTTTAATAGAAGTCACGGCTGGAGATAATGTTCAGCCTATTAAAGTTCATGGTATATGCAATGGCGGGTGTAAAAAATGAAATGAGCCCTAAACGAAAGCAAATAACTGAATTAAAATTTAGAAAAACCAATATTTTTTAAAAAAATGTTAATGAATAAATACCGATATATTTCCTGCGCTGTTTTCCTGATATTGGACATCCTTTCTACTTGGTTATGTTCACGGTTTGAAAACGGCTATCTTGCTATCCTGACAACCATGCTGGGTATTGCCTATCTGGTCTGGGAAATTTCACAGACACAAGTTGACCATATCAAAATAGGCAGTGTTGTCTTTACAGCCATCAGCATTACTTGCACAGCCATTATTGGATATTACGCAAAATTTGGAACAGGATTAAATCGAACATTAGTACCAATACAACTATTATTTGGATTTACTATTCCTTCAATTTTTTTGGCAGCGTTCCTTGGTTATGTTGCCATTTCCAGAAGCAATCAAATTAAACTGAGGTTGGCAATCCCATGCTCTGTTTGGCCAATACCCCTGATATCATTACCTGCTTATCTATTCAGTGCTTGGGAAATAAGTGGTTATTCAGCTCCTTTCAAATGCTCTGCAATCGCTGTTGTAATCAGTATAATAATTTCCTTCTGTTCTTTCCTTGTATCATTGAAACAATCCAATACAACGTATTGGCTCGCAACCATAAGCGCATTTATCTTTGGTATTTTTAATATTTTTGTTTTACTTTACACTATACTATCATCCCCTAATTTGATTTTTGTACTGGAATTTCTAAATAAACTTCCAAAGAATGCGGCCATATATTGTTTTGTTGCAGGAGCAATTCTCATTATCAGCACCATTCTTCATACATTTGTTTATCTCAAAAACGGTGTCAGCAAAAAAACAGCAATATGTATAATTGCCTCAATCATTATAATTATAATTGGCACTGTTTACATTTATTATTCTAGAAGCACAACAAAAATAGAAGCAAACGAATTGGCAGAACAATTCAAACAAAACCCCCAATCTACATATGACTCCTTGAGAGAAAAAAAAGCGATAACAATATCTGGAAAAATAAAATCTTTGAATAAAAGCCTCTTTCTAAAAAAACCTTTTATTGAATTCGAAACGAATAATAACGAAAAGTTAAAGGTATACGTCAATGAAGAAGATTACCAACGACTTCGCGCAAACGAATCAACTTCTGTAGAATGTGGCAGTGTCTATAAAGGAATAACTGGAACAATTAATGGTAAAGAGTGTCATATTGTCAGTAAATGACTTATCATGAGAACCCTCTACTTAAAGGTCAAGAAATTTTCCACTTCAATATAGACTGACAGCATTATAGAAACAGAAAAATATGATTTTAAGGAAAACTCGATATGTCTGATGTTAAAAAGAAAGTCTCTGGTACTATCAAGAAAGCGAAGGAAAACATTGTTTCTAAAGCTGGCAAAGCAAAAAATCTAGCAGAAGAAGCCATAAAAAAAGTACGACCCTTTCAAAATCCATACTCAGGCCGGCTGCAGCTTCATGCGCCAGGCGGATCTGGTAAACCATAGATTCCTTTGTG